>NZ_PHUG01000002.1 GCF_002813325.1 Janthinobacterium sp. 64
ACTCATGCTAAATTTTGTCATAAAATGTCTTTTCCGCATCTTTCTGAAGTATTAAAAATTCTCGACGGCGCGCTGCGGTCCAACGCTAGTATGTCTTCCAACTACGCCGGTCTGCTGGCGGACAAGTTGGAGCAAGAAGGCGAGCGCGAAATTGCCAGGCGAATCCGGGAACGCCTGGCGCGCGCGCCTGCAGCCGTTGCTTACGCTCAAGATGCCGGCGGGATGGCGGGGGGGTTGCCAGTGGACAGCGAAAGTCGTTTGGACACTCTCGATATCAGCACACCCGCCAAAGGAAGCGTGCATCTTTTTCTACCTGGAGGAACGGCCAAACGCGTCGAAGAATTCCTGCAAAGTGTGCGCCACTATGACCGCTTGCGTGAGGCGCGTGCGGCCATGCCGCTGCGCATGCTGCTTTATGGGGCGCCCGGTACGGGCAAGACGCAGGCGGCGCGCTGGATTGCCAGCGAACTAGGACTTCCGCTGCTGACGGCGCGTTGCGACACCTTAATCAGCAGCTTGCTGGGCCAGACAAGTAAGAATCTTCGTCGTATTTTCGATTACATCGAGCAACGTCCTTGCGTCCTCTTTCTCGACGAATTCGATGCCTTGGCGTCGGCCCGTGGCAATGAGCGGGATATCGGTGAACTCCAGCGTGTCGTTATCGCATTGTTACAGAACATCGACGCGCTTTCGGATAATACCGTGCTGTTAGCGGCCTCCAATCACGAAAAGATGCTTGACCCAGCCGTATGGCGCCGGTTCCCCTTCCAGCTGCCCCTTCCGTTGCCCGACACCGCATTGCGACACCAAATGTGGCAAAACATGCTTGGCGAGTTCGCACCGGAGGCGTTGGACTGGCAGTTGTTATCTACAAAGTCCGCAGGTGCGTCTGGCGCATTGATAGAGCAGGTCAGCCTCGATACCAAGCGGCATGCTGTTTTTGCTGGCAGCGCCCATATAGATGAGGAGGAGCTGTTCAGGCGCTTGTCGTTATCGTTGGCCTTGGCCGATGGTCACGCCTTGGCCACGTTGAGCGACGAGATACGCTGGTTACGGAACTGGGATACAAAAATTTTTTCCCTTAGGGAACTTGCTCGCTTATACAATGTATCTACTAGACAAATAAACCACTACCTCCAAGACGACCATGGCAACGCAGGCAAACCGACCCGGAAGAGGAAAGCCCAACCCTAGCAACCCGATTGCGCACGTGTCCTATGAGCGGCGCGATTTGATGGGCATGGACCCACCGGCCGGGGGCGGTGGAAAGGAACTGGTACCGGTCACTACAGAATTACGTCAGACGCTGTCGCGCTCGATGATGGCTGCGGCGAATATTATCGCCGCTGAAGCTGGGGTATACCCGGATATCCCCGGCGTAATGGTCGTGCGGATGCGTGACATGGCGGTGGCGAAGAGCCATCGCCCCTTGACATTGATTCACGAAGCGGACATCCCACCGGCAGGGCACGGTGAGATCAACGAAATGCTTGTTGCGGTCAATCCGGTCTCAATCGACCAGCTCAACCATGTGATCTCGCAGCGCAATACCAAGGCCGTGCGTGCGAATCTATCCGCCGTCGATGGCTTCGAGGCATGGAGCGTGGCGCGGCGCCTGCCGCGAGATGTGCGCGAGCAGCAGCTGACACAGGTTCTCGCAACGTTCCGCCAGCAAGCCACCCGGCTCATGGTTCGGCTTTTTACGCATGCCTCGCCAGTGACCACGAGCCGTGTGGTCGACCATTTTGAAGAGCTCTTGCGCCAATATAGACTGGAGCCGTTGCGCTTGCCACAGCGCGTAGGGCCGCCGCTTTACCTGCTGGCCTTGAACGGGACAATGACTGATGAAGCCTTCGCGGCAATTGTGCGTTTCCAAGGTGTGCGCCATGCCCGTCCAGAGCCCCGCATTCTCCCAACGGCGGCAGTGATGCCCGCCTCGCCCGGCCCGACATTCTCGGCTGGCCCGATTCCGGCCGGTCCTAACGTGCCGATCGTGGCGGTATTCGATTCTGGTGTGAATCCCGCCAGTGCGCATTTGCATCCCTGGGTGGCAAGCCGCGACGTCTACATCCTTCCGCCCGATACGGATTACGTGCATGGCACAGCGGTGGCCTCGCTCGTGGTCGATAGCCGTGGGCTAAACAGCCAGCATGGCCATTTCCCTATCGCCGGTGGATGCCTGATTCACGATGTGTGCGCTCTGGAGTCGGGGAGCGCTGGCGCGCAGCAAGCGGATTTGATCATCCGCTTGCGCGAGGCAATTCCCAAATACCCAAACATCAAAGTCTGGAACCTCTCACTGGGAGGCAACTCGATCAACGATGACGAGTTTTCCGAATTCGGCCGCGAACTCGATGCGCTCTCAGACATGCATGGCGTATTGTTTATTGTGGCTGCGGGAAACTATGTGCAGCTGCCACGTCGTAGTTGGCCAGCACCGGCTCAACCACTTGCGGACCGTATTTCAACGCCTGGTGATTCGGTGCGCGCGTTGACGGTCGGTGCCGTTACTCATCTCGATAGCCCCACAAGTCTGGTGCGCATTGATGAGCCGGCGCCATACTCCCGCCGCGGCCCAGGTCCTGTGTTCACACCTAAGCCCGACTTGGTGCATGTGGGTGGTAATGCCGACATGGACCTGCAGGCCGCCGGCATTGGCATCAACGTACTAAGGGCGGCGGGGCACGCGAGCGCAGATTGCGGCACCAGTTTTGCGTCGCCAATTGCGGCCGGGCTGGCAGCGCGTACCTGGTCCGCGTTAAGCGGACCAGGACGCGCGCATCCATTGGCCCCATATCCAGCCTTGATCAAGGCCTTGATGATTCACAGTGCGCAGTTGGGTTCACCAGAACGCGATGCCTTAACCCGCCGTTACTATGGGGCCGGCATACCCGGTGATCCCACTGCCGTGCTATACGATACGGACGCCAGCTTCTCGCTGCTTTTCGAACTGGACATCGTCGACTCGATGAAGTGGCGCAAAGCCCCTTTTCCAATCCCACCCTCGCTCCTGCAGAATGGCAAGTTGAAGGCCGAGGTCATCATCACAGCGGTTTATTCGCCACCAGTCGACGCGTCCAAAGGCGCGGAATATGTGCGCTTTAATATTGATGTCGGCTTTGGGCGCTTGTCGCCAAAGGCCAACGGTGGATGGGCATTTCACGGGTGCGTGCCAGTAGAGGGGGAGCTTGGCACGACGGGTTTCGAAGAAGCTCAGGTGGAGCATGGCGGAAAATGGTCCCCCGTTAAGACGTATCGACGCGCTTTTTCGAAGGGTGTTGCAGGCGACACATGGGCACTGCAGGCGACCTTACTGCGGAGGGCGTTCGAGCCGCCGTTGACGCAGCCAATGCGCGCGGTGATCATCGTAACGTTGCGTGCGCTCGATGACAATTCACTTGTTTATGAAGAAGGGCGCCGCCTTCTTGCTGCCTCCAACTGGCAGCATCAGGACATTGCAGCCCGTGTTGAGGTACCGGTGCGAGTGTGAGCGTAAAATGACACGACAGCTCAACGTTAATTAGGAAAATGCAATCGAAGCAAGCACCCTGGTCCCGTGCCTTCATTCGCTTTGAAATGCCGGTTTCGAACACGTGGAAAGTAATCGGTTCGTATGAAACGCCTGATGGCGTAACATTGTTTGATTCACTGTCCGACGGAAGAGACATCTTCCGCATTATCAGCGATATCGGGGCCAAGCTTCGGCAGGCCGCATCTAGTCCAGATCGAGAAGTAATCGTCATCCTTGTATCCGTAGATAGCAATTTCGACTATAAACTGGATTTCGAGAGCCAGGACGAAAACCGTTGGCAGATAACAAAACTCGAAATGCAACCGGTCTGCCGCAGGGTATCCATTAATTGATTGCTATCAAGAGTCCCTTTTGCA
The DNA here is from genome assembly GCF_002813325.1 of Janthinobacterium sp. 64. Taxonomy (NCBI): domain Bacteria; kingdom Pseudomonadati; phylum Pseudomonadota; class Betaproteobacteria; order Burkholderiales; family Oxalobacteraceae; genus Janthinobacterium; species Janthinobacterium sp. 64. Next base: position 3,889 of record NZ_PHUG01000002.1, read on the forward strand.
GTAGAAGGAGGCAATCTCAAATGGCCGCTTCAGGGCGGAAGCCACAAAGGACTGCAACCGGCCCAGGCCGTGTAAAAACTCGGAATCAGGCCCGCGCAGCAGAACTGTACACGCGGAGGCGTGTTCTGTGGCTTGTAGAATCGATCAGGGAGCTGTGCCGAGTTTGGGGTTCCAGGTGCAACGGAACGGAGAACCGGGTTAGTTTTGGTTTAGATACACACGCGTGTTAGGATTTTACTTACCATGCGCCTGCCGACTGGCTGTCGATTGACCAGGTCCAGCCCTTCTTGGATGTCCCACTAGGAAACAGTGATGCCCACCAAAGCCCATGACGTTTACCATGTCCAGATGACGGAGGCCAAGCTTCGGATATTGGCAGCAGAACGAGTCTCGACGGCGAGCGCTCCACTGACGGGTCTACCTTCGCTAGATTGTGAATTTTGTTTTCTGCAAATTCGAAAAGTCATCGAGCTAATAACGTTTGGTGCAATGGTCCGGGAAGAGCATCGTTATCGGCATTTCAGAGCAACGGAGCCGAAAACATCCAAGGCTCCGGAACCAGATCCGACGAGGGATTGGAATGCAAAAGAGATTCTGTCTAGGCTTGTGAAGCTCAGCCCACACATGCTGCCGATACCCCTTGGCGCTCACTCGTCGACTGGCACCGGCACGATCAATTTCGATCGCGCGAAAACTGTCGTAAATCACAGTAAATTAATCGAGCTATACGGGGTGTGCTCGACCTTCATGCATGCGCCGAATCCTCTTGGAGAAAACTTTATAGCGCAAGTTGAAATCCAGCGGGGCGAGTACCGTAAGGGGCCACAGACTATTAAGAAAGCGTTAGACTTTTTACGCCGGCTCCTCTGGCTTCACGCCGCAGTACAACTTGAATGGACAGACCAACAAAACGCGAGCTGCGTGGACAATCCCACGTCAGCTTGGATTGTCGATTTCAGCAGTTCAGAAAACGATGTTGTCAACATAGTCTTGGCTACTACTCAAGATACTGACCCACTTTAGTGTCGATTCAGGCATTTCATGACGCTATCGCGTCGACGTCTATGACCTCAATCTGACAGGCCCGCCCTTAACCCGGTTTTACGTTCCGTTGCACCTTGAACCCCAATTTCATTTGCAGTTAGCGCGAGCACGTTGCCCTTGAATGCAAGCCGGCGCCATGGATTGCGAGCATACTTGCAGATAGCGTGAGCACCAGTCGCTCGTCATTTGCACTTAATCTGAGCCGGGAAACGCATGGAATGCGAGCAGGGCCCGCTTCAAACGCGAGCCGCTACATATAACCGCCAGAACTGTGCTCAGGCCCAGCAGCTGTTCGCCGCTCAGCAAGGCGTCAGAGTGGCATTCTGGTGCGAGCCCGGTAAATTCCGTGCCGTAGCCGCCAACGATCACGCGCCAGCCTTCGGCAAGCAGTTCATCACTGGCAAGCCGGCTGAACGGAACTGCAGCCCGTCCACCTCGGAACTGGCGCGCGGCGACAAGCGGCCCGCCAGCGCCGGCAATGGCTGTTCACCATGACGGCGCTGCGCACCTTCGCTGGTGTACACCCTATTCACTACTTCCAGTGCGCGCTGTTCGCCGTGCGCACCGGCAGCGACACGGTCTATATGTGCGAGCAGGATCCTGGTTCTGACGGCGAAGAATGGGCGGTCATGGAGGTCGACCCCGAGCGGTTCCTGCAGCTATGGCGCCGGTCGGGCAGCAGCCATCCGGAGGTGGCGCACCAAAGCCCCGCGACTTGGCCGCTGGACCGCAAGTTCCCTTGGCCTGGCCGGCATTTTGCGGAGGGCCGTGCCAACCCGGTGCCGCTGGCCACCGTCAGCTGTGAGCTGCGACGCTTGGAAACGCCGGTGTGGCGTCGCTGGTTGCTGTGGAAGGTGCTGGCGCGCGTCGACGTCACCGAGCACCCAGTCCTCTCGTTCACCGACGGGGTCACCCGCACCATTTGGCTGCTGACTCACGGCGTGAAGGCCATGCCGGTCAAATGCCCGATGGCCGACGCGGCACGGCTGCAGGCGCTGGCCGGCGTGGATGGCGGCCAGGCGGTCGCCGTCGGTACCTTGTTCAAGCAAAAAATGGAGTGACACCGTTGGTTCGATCAGCGGCAGGGAAGTGGGGGTGGACCTGGCACCTGCGGCAGGCTGTCACACCAGGCGGGAGTGCCGGCATGCCGTGCAGCTGCCTTGGCGTGGACGATAGCGCGGGGGGTGCCGGCGGTGGATGGCCAGGGTAGAGGAGGGCGCCCGTCACCGAAGGCGGAGTGGACGAGCACCAGATTGAGGACCACCATACCCGCCAGGCGCTCGGCAAGCCGCTGTAGAACGTAAAACAACGTATCGGATGCGCCTGCCCTTCCGTGATAATCCTACTTATCACTGTTCGATTTATGGTGATATTTAGCGTGGAACAGGTTTAAGACGAGTGCGAAAGTACTGCTGGGCGATGTTCATGCGCAGCATGCGCTCCAGCCCGATCGGCGGTCGCCCGGCGCCTTAGTCCGTCGGATAGAACGGCTCGATCAGTTTGTGCAGCCTGCCCCGCGGCGTCACGCTGTCGATCTTGGCCAGGAAGCGGTCGCGCCGCGTCGGCTTCTTCTTGGCGGCGTATTCAAGGTCAGAAAAGCCCTTTTGCATGATTGATGGCGAACAGTCAGGATGCAGTTATTGCATCTGGTAGGTCCGCCGCAAGGAACGGCGTTTAATGAATAAATCAGTGGTTGCCTAATGCTGTTTATCGCCGGGGCTCTGATACCAGGCATACTGCGCCAATGGTGTTCGCTGTTTGCACTGGCGATTTTCAAGGAGTTTCCATGTTGCAACAGGATCGCGTGATAACTTCATAGCAACTCGCATCCCATAGCAAGAAAGGGGCTCCATTTAGGACATATCGACATGGTCTCGGCGACTGTGGCCGTGTGTAGACCCCGGTATGTGTGCCGTATTGGACGCGGCCGTGCTGACTGGTTCTCCGGCCGCAGTGGTATCGGAATTGTGTGCATCCCCCGATTGCATCGTCATGACCTTTGCGTCGGTTGACGGATTTTCATCGACAATCGTATCGCTTGCAACCGAATCATCAGAACTCAATGCATTGGCTGCGGGATGGCCGATCTGGTCAGTTCCATTTTTTTTATCTGCAGCGGTTTTGTCTATATTGGCAAGCGCCGCACTTTTCTTCTGCAGGCCAATCTTGAGCGTACGGACGATGCCGCCAACGCTACGCACCATTCTTTTAAAAAGGTTCTTCTTGATACTGAGCTGGCTTTCTGAGATGAGTTCATCAATGGCCAACGTTTCCAGCATGGGCATCAACTGATCGACTTTGGCAATGAGCTCGAGTAGTCGGCGACCAATCTTTCCAAGCATACGTACCTCAAGCGTGAGCGGTTCAATCACATAGGTTGCCAGGGAATCGATGTTGTTCTTGTGAAGTTCCTGCTCTACCCTGACCATTTCCTTGTCGATGCTGTCTATTTTCTCCTCGACAAGCTCAAGTACTTGCTTTTCAACCTGTTCGATATCGGCATCCGGTAAAGAAAGGCGCGCAATTTTGGAGATGTAGTGCATGTGGAGCTGCGTAATATCAAAATAACGGAGGAACAGACGCTTTCCCTCTGGGCTGGAAAGGCTCATTTTGACGATGCGACCGGCTGACTCGACCGGGGCGAGTGACGCCAGCGCCTGGCGTTGCAGCAATTTTTGATTCATCTCTCCGTGATCCTGACGGATCACGCTGACGTTGCCGTTTGTCGGATTCATCATCTTCCCCTCACTCGTTTGCCACTGCGTAGCCCCATGTTGGTCCATTTCCAGGCATGTTGTTGACCAATAAACTGCCGTTTTGACGGGGTATTTGAGTTGGTATTGCTAACCAATGAGCCAGAAAATGTTATTTGGAAGAGGATCTCTGCGTCGTGTCCACATCCGCAAGTGTGTGGATAGATAGATGCCTTGTCCGCCAACTAACCCGATCCAGGCTCCTACGCTGGTTCATTTCCCTATATGTCTATTGCCGCGCCGTGTGAAAGACCAGGGTTGACTTGGATGCTGTACAGGCGACCATGGAAGCACATACCAACTCGTGCAACCGTAAAGGAGTGGAATATGAACCATGGCGAAATAGCGTTGCGTAATGCCCAAGCTGCTCCCGTCACCGTGCTGGGGCACCGCGTAAAACGTATCCCTACCGCTGGGAAAATTCATGCCGGCATCCAGATTCTGACACCCGATGCGGCGAAGCACCGGGATATTGTTGCCATTTATGAGCAGGGTGTGGCGCAGAACATCTCGTTTCAGAGAATCTCACATCGGATACTTGAGCAGTTTCCTCAGATTAAGAAACCCTTGATACCGAAAAATGTTCCCTGGTTTACTGTCCGTCCAGAAGACTTTCCCAATCGTGACATACCCGAACAGATCATGCATTTGTACGGGGAGGACCGTGGTGAAGGGCGGCGTCTGTACCGATTCCCGGTTATTTTTCCAACCGACATATGGCAGCTGATCATGCCGCATGAGCTGGCGACATGGAGTGCCAACGAGAAGCGGTACTGGAGCGAGTATTCCGCCGACGGCCGGACACGGCATTGCATGATGTTCGCGCCGGCCAAAGTAGCGGCGGGCAGCAAGCGGATCATCCGTACCTTCGGCGGACGAGCAAAGCAACTGCGGCCCGACAATCACGGCATTTGTGATCCTGAATGCTGTCCGCAATTCCAGGCTCGGCAATGCAATCTCTCCGGGCGTTTTGTGTTTTACGTTCCTGGCGTTCAATCGATTGATGCCTTTGAACTGGCGACCAACAGCATCTATGCAATGAGTCGTGCCATTGAGCGGTTGGAAGCAGTGTCCTGTCTGCGCGGAGGGAAAATTGGAGGATATCTGGATTCAAATCGATCTACTTTCTACATCACGAAGATGTTGCGCGAGGTGTCGCGTATTGGTGATGATGGACGTCCTGTGAAAGCCGCTCACTGGATCATCGAGCTCCAGGCCCCCATTGATGTCGCCATGCTGCTGACGAATCAGTGCAATGGGGAGCCATTGCGCCTGACGGATCCATCGGCAACGCTGTTGAATGGTACGGGTCCTGTCGAGTTTGAGCCGGCTAGCGTCGCTGGCGATGAGCCTGGCGAACTGCCCGATTCCGCCGCCCACATAGCAGCAGATGACGATGGCGGCGCGAAGGTACACAATAGTGGCGCGTCGAATGCAGGGGCCGGGGAGGGGAGCGTAGAACCTACCGACCTGGGCGCAATGTGGATGTTGCTGGGTGAGATGGGGATTGCTCGAAGCGACTTTGAGAGCTACGCCGCTAAAAAGTGGGGTAGTGGCTGGCATATCAACCCGCGTGGCCGTGCACGCGTGTATGACGAGCTGAGGCGTCATACGAATCACCCGGAAGGGTTGAAAGATCAGATCGAGGCGGTGATTGGCTTGGTGTAATCGATGGGAGATGGCCGCAAAACTAGCTGCCTTGATGACCTATGAGCGGAGCCGTGCAGAAAACGATCGTTGAAAATATCGCCGACAAACACGTCGGCGATTCTGTAGGGGCGGTCGGGCTATGATGTTTTCACATTGCGTTGTTTCTTCGTCTGTCGAACGTAGTGCCAGGTCATAGCCACTGCCGCCACCGCAGCAGCAATGTCGACCGATATAATTATGTTGGCGAATGACATGCTATTCCTCCAGTTCTTTCTCTGTGACGAAAGTGTAGTTCATTTGCGCGTGGCGGCAAGCCTAATCGGTTGTATTTTCTTCGCTGCGGCTGCCGGGCTGTTCTGGCATTGGCCTGGATCCTTGTTCTATTTTTTTCTCCGTGTCTTCGATGCCGACGATAATGGTCGTACAGACACGGCAAACGACAAACAAGCCAAGGGCGACCAAGGCGGTGGTACGAGGACTGGCGCTAAATGCGCCCAGGACGGCGCTGGCGAACGATCCGGTTTCCAGATGTTTGAGTGCCTGCAGGGCGGTTTGTTGGGCTTTCTTATTGAACGTAAAACGCATTTTCAATGCCTCCATTGAAAAAACGTGGCCCGCCTGACCGGGACACATATCCTCCTTAGCAGGAGGCAGTCCAGGTCAGGCTGGATGCCGGCAAGATACCGGCGTGAGGTAGTCATTCAGTCGTCAGATCATGTGCCAGACGGCGTTTGTTGTTCTTCCAAAAGATGACTGGAATTGCCGTCGTGAGTTCTGCGTTCGGGGCCGGGAAACAGGCCCCTATCTGCCAGCAGCTGAACTCCGTGGAGGCCGGTATCCATGGCCATGCATTCACGCAACCATCGCGCAAAATGATGGCCATCCAGCCAGGCATGACATAGTGCAGGCGCTCCGAGCAACATGACCGGCGGCTGCATGTGGCCGCGTACCGCATCGACCATGCCATCAGCTTCGGCATGAGCGGCCGCAGCATCCATTGCATGGCGTGCTGTGGTTAGGTTGAACAGCCGGTGGGTCTTGGCCAGGACATAACTGACCCGGGTAAAGAAGCTACGCATGGCTTTCTCCTTTGAAAAGACGAAAATCGAGGCGTTCATGTCGATCCATGGCAGGATCTTGGGTATTGCGATCCCGAATGCACTTCCAGGCACCTCACCCTCCTACAACAGACCTTTCTCAGCAAACGAAAAAAAATCACCGGAGCCGACAATGACGTGGTCGAGCACCTCAATATCGATCAGCGCCATCGCTTTGCGAAGCGTTCGCGTCAAGTTCACATCGGCATCACTGGGATCGGGGCAGCCAGATGGATGATTGTGTGCAAAAAGGATGAAGCAGGCGTTGTGGCGGAGTGCCGATTTGACCAGTTCGCGCGGATAGACGCTTGTGGTTGTTAGTGTGCCTGCCGACAGGTCCTCCGTATCGATTAGACGCATTTTGACATCCAGATAGAGAGCCAGGAAAATCTCCCGCTCAACGCCGCAGTAGCGGATTGTGAGCCATTCGCGCACTGTTTTTGGCGACGTCAAACTCCAGGTACGTCTCAATGGCTCAGCCAGATCTCGGAGGAGGATTTCCCTTGCGAGATCCAATTTGCGCCGCACCTTTTGATCATATGCAGGTGTCCTCAAACAATTTGGCGTCGAGGTGGCATCTGTTGTTGCTGTGTTTCTGCGGGCTTTTGGCGCAGCGACGAGTTCACGCGCGAGTTCTTCGCGCGACATGAGATGTAGAGAGGTCATCACATTCTCCCAAAATGGATTCAAGAAAGGGAAAACGGTGTCCCACTCGGGAACGGTTTTCCCGGCAGGGGTATAGGCATTTCGTACAAAAGGCGTAACAAAATTGACGCGGCCTGAACAGGCCGACGCATACGCAGGACGCACCCTATGGATGAACATAAGCGACCTCAATTTACTTAGCGCGATCCTCTATGTAGAAGAACAGCCAAAAGTACCTCCAATGACCTACGGAGGCTTGAATTGCGGTCTGACCGTATCTATGATGAGCGGTGCTTCCGTATTGGCATTGCCTTGTCAGCGGTCGCTACGTTGCGCGCATATGCATGGAGGATCAGGATTCTTATGCTAAGACTGGGAAACTCTATTCGATTGACGTCGAGAGACGTCGAACGCTTGACACACCTGACTTTGATTCAGCCTGAGGGGGTGAAAAGCATCGACGATCTCGACGTCTATGTCGAACGCTGCAAACAATATTACTGGGGCACATCACCCGACTCGCGGAAGTTTCATCGGCTGATCGACGATACCGTCGCAAGCATTTGCAAGTCATGCTAACTCGTCCCGGCTATCTGCCAGCTGGGTGAGCACTGGTCGCCTTGGCGTCGTCCGGAGAAGTGGCACCATCCGTTCCAGCTGGCTTGGCAGGTTTCCCTTTCCGCGCCACATCGCGCAGGCGTTCGGCAGCTGGCTCAGTGATACGCTGCTGTGCGCACGCAACCAGGACGCTGCCGATGAGCCCGACAAAACGTCGCGTCAGACTGTACAGCGCGGTAAGCGGCAAGATGAACAGCATACGCCCACAGAAACGCAGGGCAGCCGCAAGATGTTCCGCACGCAGTTGACGTTGCTTATGCATGCGAATCGATCGTTTCGCTTGAAGATACAGACCGAGATGGTCTGATCTGATCTCGCCATTGCTGTCGAGTAGACGGAGTACTTCCGCCGCCACGATTGGATCACCAATGTTGCGGTAAAAGCTGATCCATGCCCGCTGCTCGCACTCTTCCAAAGCTGTTACTTTCCGTTTGGCAGGGCGATGTGGATATGTCGAGGTAGGACGATGCACCGTTTTTGACTGTTCATCGTTTGGCAATTGCCAAGTATCACGCCCTGACGGTTGGTCATCGCGATCGCTTTGCTGGGTATTGCCACGGTATGCCTTATTGGACATGATGTTCCCCTTAATGAAAAATGGGAACGGCAGATCCCAGGCGGGAACCACGACGTTCCCGAAAAAAAAACGAGGTCAGGACACAGAACGGCGCCATTTCCGCGACCTTTACCGGGGGCGCCATATAGGGAATCGCCTGTTTCTCCGATTCACTGCGATAGAGCCGGGTGTCGTCGATGTCTCCCCGCCACTGGCGATAGCGCTGACGTCCAGCAAGAGACAGGCTGTGCTAGGTTGCAGCCATGGACTTTTCCTGCACTTGCCACCGACAAGCAGACAGTGAAAAGAGCTGGAAGAAAAGAAAAGTGGTGTGGACATGAGAAGCCTCCAGAAATGCGTGGAGACAGCTGTGCCCTGTATCGGGTACGCTGGTCCCCGACTAAGCATGAAAACGCAGGTATTTTTGCTTATACCGCGCGCGGATAAAAGAAGGCCCGGAACTCGAAAGTTGGGCCTTGGATGGCAACGGCATCGCACCATTGCTGTCGTTCTCCAGATGGGAGAGCGAAATGCGTGCGGAGAAAAATACCGTACGTTGGATATGACGTTGAACAACACGTCGTCGGCGTGAGCCGACATGTATGGTGGCGGGTAACGACCGCTACGCCTGCAAGATAGACCTATTTTGCAAGATCTTGTGTTGCCAGCGATTGGCGAACACAAGAGCAATGTGAGAACGATTCCCACAAAAAGCATGCTCATTTTAGACGCACCTGGTGAAACTTCAAGCCGTGGCCGTCGTCTTCCTGCCACGCCTCAACTGGCACAGGCGTTTTTGTTAGGTGGTTTGCGATAGGGCGCAGCGGTTTGTCGTGAAGGCTTGATGGCACGACACGCACCGGGCCATTTATTTCCTTCAGAGCCGCAGCTGCAGCGCAGACGGCGTGTGCCGGGATTCTGCTCAACCCATTGATAGCCTTGACGGCGTCATCGCATCGATGTCCATTCCTCTATGCAGTAATGGCGTGGCGGCGACTTGAGAAGCCGTCTCACGCTTTTACACTGAACCTCCTACATTCTCATTTATCGGAGGCTAGCATGTCGAACAATGCATCTTCCTTAGTCGCGCTGCATGGTTTATTACGTACCACTGCGGCTTCGGCTATCTCATGCCACAATACTGCGCGGGAACCACAGGCCGGCTTGGCCGAACGGCTTTTGTTGGAAGCTGCAAGTGACCGTCATGTGTTGGCGGCCTTGGCTGCATATGCTGTCTCTTGCGAGGTTGAGGCGCCGTCGCGGTCCGGCGCCATTCGTGACGCGGTCATCGCCCGTACTCTGCAAAACAACTGTCTGGTGACCGTGCCAGATACCTTTGTCGGCGGCGAGGTGGTGCCGGCATTCCGTGTTGGTGCATTTCTGTGTGGTGAGGGGGCATTCAAAACCATTCAGATTGACCCGTGGACAGCTCCCTGGACGTCGATCTCGTTCTGGGACGCGAAAAGGATCAGTGTCGAGAGTGGCATGGCACTGCTGACAGAGCGGCAGGCATTGGCCATCGCCTGCAACATCATGCGCCAGCCCATCAACTGGACTGGCGGCGCAGTGGGACATGGTCGGCTGTATCAAGGGCTGCACAAGGGGACATGCGAGGGGCCCCAGCCAGGTATTCACCGCTCAACGTGTCTGTCTGAACGCCGTTGGCATGTTCTCTCCAACGGTGAAGTGATTCATGACGTATCTGGAAATGCCTATACATGGATTTTCGACGACGTGCAGGGGGATGCGGATGGTATTGTTGCTGGGCCATTCCCCTTTAACTCACCCACGGTAGATCGCATTGACGAGTGGCTGTATCTGAGCGGAGCTGGCGACGGCCCATCGGCTGGAGAAGATTATAGTGGCGAGGCCTTGATCCGGGGCGGCCACTGGTTTTCGGGGGATGTCGCGGGAGTCTTTCATCTGCGCGCGCATGAGGTGGATCGCGTTGAGCCAGAAATTGGCTTCCGCGTCACCGTTCCAGGTTGAAGCGGACAATGAGATCGCCGCGTATAGGCATCTGGCGGCGATCCATTTCTTTACATTCGGAACTGCTTACTCCGGTTTTAGAAGGCCGTTACTACCATAGGTGGCCCAGTTGGCGTTGTAACAGAAGTTCCAGTAGCCGTTCGCCACTGATCAGAGTGAGCCGACTATTCCCCAGGTGCTGGTAAAGCGCCGCGCCGCTGCGTCCCGAGTGGACGAACAGGCCGGCGTGATACCGATACGTTGCCACCAACTCAGCAAATTCCCGCACATGGTCGGCTGACACATGCTGGCAATACCGCTTTACCTGTACCGCGCACCATCCATGGTGCGGATGCCATGCCTTGCCATCGATGCCGCCATCGCCGGTGTAGCGCACATTGCGCCAGACAAACAGGCCGCAGTCTTCCAGCGCCGTCAGTACTATTTCCTCGAATATCAGCGGATCTACCTTGCGCAGGAAGGCGATGCATCTGGGGTTCAGATACGGGCCGTCCCAGGAGCGCAATTGCCGCAGCACAGCGCGGGATTTGGCAACGTTGTTGCGGTGACGTGGTCTGTGGCGCAGTCGCCAGGCATTGATACAGCGCGATGCAAGGCGGCAGACGATGGAAGACAGCGGCATGCGACGCCGCCTTTCATCGGACGTACGCGACTGATCACGCCGCGGAATAGGGCGGTGAGTTCTATCATCACGGGACAAGGTCACAATCAGCCTCCTGTACTGGTTTTTTCTGCATGGGGGAGCCGAGATAGGCATTGCTGATCTGTGGGCGGTTGTGCCCAAGTTGCAATGCCACCTGATGGTAGAGCGCGCGTAGTGCTTCCGTGTCCAGGCACAGTTGCCCGGCGCGCACCGGTGCCTGGCAGTCGGCAATGTCAAAGAAGAGATCCCCCGCGAATTCGTGGCGTAGTCCATGCGGAGTGACGCCAAGGTCGGTTTTAGTCAAGCCAGCCTTGCGCACGACGTTGGAAAACAGGTCGAGCGACTGTTTCAGTGTCAAATCCGGGTGCCCGATATGCGAGTGCCGGAAGCGGGCGAGGCGACAGGCTTCGCTCAACGCTCTGCGCTGTGCATCGTTACGTACTGCCGCGAAACGCAAGCGGCCTCCCTTGGTGCCGCGTTTGATGCGCAAGAAACTAATGAAACCGTCAGTGCCGTGCTGCGGGTAACCGGCCGGCAATGCGTAGGCTGGTACCTCGGCGGCGTGCGGGCAGAACATCACCGCTTCCTTACGCCGCAGTCCGAATGCCAGCAGCATGCGCAGTTGCGTACCGACCCTGTCGTCCATGGCCGTCACGGCATCGATTATCGTGTCCACATTGACGCCATTCCCGGTCCAGCTCTTGTCGCTGTCTGCACTGTAGTGCCGAGTCACCAGGTGCACATCATGGACATATTGCTCAGCACTCTGAACCAGTCCGGGTTTGCCGATCCAACGTGCAAACACCCGCAGAAAACTCATTTGCTGCTGGATGTAGGCGGGGCTGAACGGCTGGCGCACCGTCTTCGCCACCCCTTGCCGCGGGGAACCGATGGTCTTTCCCGTCCAGTGCAGCATGAGTGCGCAGAGGTGCTTGCTGCTTAGGTTATCGGGCGTCGGTTTGAATCCCAGTGCACGCAGGGTGGTAAATGCGCGTTCCAGGCCCAGCTTGCGCGCTTCCATGGTGTTGTGGGACACCACTTTGTTGCGATACGCATGCTTGCCGTTATGTTCCAACAAAATCATGTCCAGTTGGGTTTTCCAGTTGCTATTGTTCGTCATCACCAATCTCCTTGTTCAGGCACCCTCACCGCGCAGCCGCATGCCATCTGGCGCAGACGGATAGTCCCGTTGCACGCTCGTCCTCCTGCTCCTCGGATGTGGTATCACGAAGCTGTGCAGTCCCGTTGAAACAATTTACCGACGTGGCGCTGTCAGTACCACGTCGAATGCTTGGCCATTTTCCAGGTGCGGCGAGACGCGGCCAATGTGCGTTCGTCCTGCGGGCGAGGAATTGCAGGCAATGCGTGTGCCCTAGGCGCACTGCTTTCTTGGATAGGGTCTATCGCGCGAGCGAATGGTCTCTTAAAAATGCGCATGCCGAAGACGGGTGGATTTCGCCTTGCCCGACTACCCCCGCCTCAAGGGCGGGCAGTGCCACGCACAGTGCGTAGCAAAGGCTGCCTGGTTGACTGCCAGGCCCAACTATTGAATGTCGAGGAGTCCATCTCCCACGCCGATATCCAAGGTCCTACCACCGGACCTTCTGGCGCTACGTGCATACCGATATGCTCGAAGCCTCACGGGCAACGGCGGCATGTCGACATCCGAGGATGGTCGCACGAGGGGAAATGTGTAATGGGAATTGCTGAGATGCCGGTCGTGCCGACACGCCCCAGATCATGTCTATGGGCTATCTGCATGCATCGCGTTCAGCAGGCGATGATGCTCCTGACGGCTCACGGCGGTGCAGGAATGATTGGATACGGACGTCGATCTCGAGGATCGGATACAGAGAACAGTGGGCCATGGTTCCATGGCTCCTTCATAACGGACTGGTGATCCAGTCGACAGTGGCAGGTTACGACTGCGACGGTGATTTCGCTCACGGGCGCTGCATTGAGACCGCGATGGTCATGGAAGCAGGTCCAGACAGTGCTCCCAGATTAGGCGGCGCGAAAATCGAAGTCAAGGGGATTTTTGACCGCGAAAAATTGTAATTGAACCCCAATTTAAATTGTAAGACCCCAAAAAACGTTTTTTTCACTTGAGAAGTGAACGGAGAGTGATACCTCTGATTGTAAATCGTATTGACGCATGTCGATGCGGAGCTCGGCACATTGGGTGGAAAGCGTTTCCACAACGGGTGTGGAACAGTTGGAGAGCGGCTCTTAGGGCCAAGTTGGGCGCCGCCTTGGTGCGAAAACCATTCCAGTCGCACTGCAAATGCGATGGAGGCGCGGCAAATTAAAAAGGGGCGCATAAAACGCATTCTGTTTGTCCTCATTGCATGCTATCTGGCAGTACATTTTTGAAATGAGGTCGGCAGGAGAGGATCATGAATCCAGTGGTACGGGCGGTCGATGTGGGACGTGGGAACACGAAGTTTATTGTCGGCATCAAAGAGGATGGAACCCCGCAATGTGACATGTTTCCTTCACAGGCAGCGCCATCCGAGTCGTTGCGTGACCAGGATGCCTGGGGCGCAAAGCGCAAGACGACGACTGTGCCGATCGAGGGCCTATTTTACGAAGTTGGTCCCGATGTCCATTTGGCAGCAGACGTTTTCTCGGCGAATATGCTGCAAAACGATCACTACTGCCTTACACCTGAATATATGGCGTTATTGCTGGGGGCTGTGCATTACATGCAACTTGAGCATATCGATCTTCTCGTCGTCGGTCTTCCTGTCGCCACCTTCAAGCAGCGGCGCTGGGTAGCGGCATTAGAAAAAAAGGTGCAGGGTGAGCATCAGCTAGGGAACGGCAAGCGGGTCACTATCGCGCGGGTCAAGGCAGTGGCGCAGCCGACTGGCGCTCTCATGTATTACGGCCTTGCGTATAACCGGGTCGCCGAGTTACGCAAGGAGCGCAGTCTCATTGTGGATCCTGGCCGGCGTACTTTCGATTGGATTGTCTCTCACGGTATGCAGCAAGTGGAAAAGCGCAGCCATTCAGTCAACCGTGGCATGTTCGACGTATTGCAGTCGATCGCCGATGGCATTAGTCGGACGACTGCATCACAATACCGAGATTACGATGTGATTGACCGGGCGCTACGGGAAGGCAAGAAGCCGGTGATATTTCAGTCCGACTACGATATTGCGCCCCATTTGGCCATGGCGCTCAAGATACCGGAGCAAGCTGTCGCCGAAATGACGCGCTATGTCGGAGATGCCGCCGATCTCAAAAATATCATTTTGGTTGGCGGTGCCGCGTTCTTTTACAGGAAGGCGCTCAAGGCAGCTTTTCCGAGGCATATGATCACCGAGCTGAAAGATCCGATCTTTGCCAATGTCAAAGGATTTCAGTACGCTGGGACCGCATTTTCCAAAACACACCAGGTTGGTGTCGGACCGGAGCTGGAAAACCCAGAGGTACCGCACGTGTTACCCAGGAGTGCTTTATGAGCGCGGTAATGCGAATGAGCTTTGTCCTGATGAGCGAGGATATTCCAGCCCTCTTTGATGATCTTCAGCGCTTTCCGAAAGGTCCAAGGAGAATTAACCGGCTGCGTATTCTCGCGTATGCTGGCCTGATGGCGTCGGAAGTGCGGTCGCGCCATGCTGAGTCCGAGCGTCTACACGCCGTGGAAGCGCCCAATGTAGCGGCTGGCGATCCGCTAGGTGATGCATCACTGGAGTTTTTCGGGCCGCCGCTGCGATAGGGTAGTCTGGAATGGATTTGGCCAATTGCCTTAACGTCCGATCTGTCGTGATGCTACCGCTAGGGTTGTGCGCTAGAAAATAAGCGATGGCCAGGATTGATGCCACAAATTAGGTGCAGGCTTGGAATTTTTTGAAAAAGTTTGCAACTGAACGGATGATGGGGGAGAGAAATGTGTTAATTTCCCAGTCATTCAAACGTTTTAATAGGTGAATTCTATGAATCTGGAAAATCTGAGCATTGCGGAATTGCGTGCATTACAGGACGACATCAAAAAGCAGTTGAAGGTCCGCGAGCAAAAGGATCTGGATGAAGCGCGGGCAAAAATTTTGCAAATTGCGCAGAGCCTTGGAAAATCGGTCAAAGAGTTGGTCGGTGACGGTGTCCGGGTAAAAACCCAAACGGTTGCAGTAAAGTATCGTAATCCGAATGATGCCTCGCAACAGTGGAGTGGCCGCGGCCGCCAGCCGAAATGGGTTAAAGACTGGGTTGATTCGGGTAAGGCTCTGGATCAAGCAAAAGTGTAACCCTTCCACGGTAGATGATCGCGTTCAGCTACCGTGGAAAATGATTGGCCGCCGATGGTGCTTCGTCTGGGTTTGTGCTCGGAGCTTGGTAAGTTGAGTCAAGAAGTCGGCTTTGATTTTTTGCAGAATGCCCATGTTCGCTTGCCGATCTTGATCGACTAGCCGCCGCTAGACGCAGCCCGTGGAGGTGAGATGGCCTGGCAACACCAGACGATAGAAAGGCAAGCGCTTTTTGATCAGGTCTGGGCGGAACCGATGACCAAAGTCGCCAAGTTCTACGCCCTGTCGGATGTCGCCTTGCGGAAAATCTGCGTAACATTAGATATTCCTTTGCCTCCGCGTGGATACTGGATGAAGGTAGTGAAAGGGGCGACGCTCTACAAGCCGACGCTGCATGCGACGAGCGTGGCTTCGACGTATACGCGATCCAAGTACTTGTCTCATGTGGATGAGGAAATAGAAGAGCGGTTTGCTCAAGCAAGGCATGATAGCCCGCCGCCACTATTGGCGGACTTTCCAGCGTATTGTCCCACGCGAGATCATCAATCCTTTCAGCCAGAAACCAAGCTGGTCGTGCGAGCGATGAAGGGTATTGACGTTGAAGAAGGGGTTCGTAATTCTTCAGGCGTCACTTGGGCAGATATTTCGGTGTCCGACGGTGCAGTCGAGCGGTCGCTGCTCCTGGTTGATCGATTCGCCTATGCATTAAGATGTATTGGTGCCCAGTTTGACAATTCCCATCCCCCACTTCCTTCCCTTCATCGTGGCATGCGGCGGGACACAAGCCTCAAGCGGAACTGTTTCGTCATTCGCAACCAGCTGTTCTTTGTCCGCATCCGTGAGCGTATAACGCAAGAGCTCGTTCCACCTCCTCAGCTTAAAGCTCGCCCGGGCCGGCCGCGATTAGCGCAGTTGCGGTCAACATGGGAATACCGCCCACCTGAATATCGCTATATTTCGACCGGGAAGCTCCATGTGGGGATCTTCAATGTCAACGGGTATTTCGAGTGCTACAAAATGGAAGACACTGCTAGCGCGACGATTGAGAACAAGGTTCAGAAGGCGGTACTCTGGATCGAGAACGACACGCTTCGGCGTCATGTACGGGCCACCGTGTACGAAGAGCGGGCACGTGAGCAGCGCGCCAAGGTCGCGGCTTGGGAGCAGCGAAAGGCGCACAAAGAACAGCTACTTGCGAAATTGGCGACCTTTGAGAGCATGTCCAAGGATCTCGATCGTGCGGAATCGCTTCGCCGGCTCCGGGACCGGATATTGGCTCAACCAAGAATGTCAGCTGAGCTCACTGGAAGCATCGAGCAGCTGACGTTAATGGCTGATTGGCTTGATCCCCTCGTCAAGGCAGCTTGGCCAGAGGTCGATGATGTAGGTGACAAACATCCTGACAGCGGCCTTTGGTAGCACACGTGGATAGGAAATGAGAGCTAAACCAGGTGCGGTAACACCGGGCCTAAGATCTGATCGCCGGTTACTATGTATTGTAATTTTAGCCAATTTTTCAGTGTGTCCGGGCTGTCTGTTGTTGATTGTTGGGAACGGATCTATCTCCTGAGCAGGATTGGCAGAACCTCCGCAAGGGCCAGTTTGCAATCGATGGCGCCGATGCAATGTCGCTCGCAGGCCAATTGTATGCGCTGGCAGGACAGCTCACCCTGTTTCATTTGCTGCAGCTTCCTCCATGTACCAGTGGCGCGCCACCTCACGCTCCACCCGCAGCAAGGTGCGATAGTGGGTCCGGCTCAATTCGTGACGCAGCGCGTCGCGAATTGGAAACGTCAGATAAAAACCGCGCATATGGCGCACATGGTACCGCGGTACTCAAACTGGACGGGCCATTTCTGTCAGAGCATAAAACTTGCTGTAGGGCTTGAGAGGACGCTGTGTTTGCAGGCAATCTTTTCGATGCGCTGCAAAAAACGGACCGCCCAACGACTACTTTTTCAACGCTTCCGCGCCTGGTTCTTCTCGTGCTGCTGTAGAAAATACTTCGCGGCCTCTTCAGCCGTCCGTTTTTCCTTGGCACGCACATAAATGGATGTGGTAGCCGCACTCACATGTCCCAGCACTCCCTGCACCACATCCTGTGGCATGCCACTTGCTACCGCCAGTGTGCCAAACGTATGGCGGAATGCGTGTGGAGTGGTAGTCGCTAACTGCGCAATGTCTTCGGGCTGGATGCCCAATTCAAGAAGAGTGTGCTGAAGACGTTCAATGGAAGAGGTAATTAACCGGTATAGCCCATCGCTGGTATAGCCATTGCCCACTTGGTCCTCATGGCGCGCGATCGCCGCTGCATGGCGTGGGATGACCAACGGTGCCAGGAGCGCCCTGTCTTTGACTATCGGGTTACTGCTCGAATCAACCGGCGGGTGGTCGAAGTCGAGACCGCGATCCTGCCAGTGTGCGCGCAGTGCGTTGAGGGTACGCTCGCTTACCGGTACCTCTCTTTTTTTGTTTCGCTTGCCGAGTACGCGTAGCGTTGAGACAGTTGATGCCCACTGGCTCGGTTTGAGATCTGCGCGCCGACTGCCAGCGGCCTCTTCGCGTCTTAGCCCAGAGTCGCCGCACAAGAGAATGGCGGCAAGCGCTGCCCGATCTTGTGCATTCTCGGCGGCATCGGCGCGTTGCGACAATTGATCAACGAGTAGATCCCACAGGTTATCATCGAGGGCTTTTTCGACCTGGATGGCGTGAACTTCTTCTGTGACCGCCGGATCGACGACGGCCACCCAGGGATTGCCTCCCAAATAGCGTACGCGGACGAGGTACTCGAACGCGGCTCGCAGAATAATTACCGCCTGCTTTTGTGTCTTGGCGGTCATCGGCTCCGGGGTAAACGGGCGCCATTGCTCGGTAAAGCGTGCCGCTTTCTTGCCGATGAAGGCCGGGGAGGGGGCAATCAGGAAATCCTTGTAGGCGTTGCAGTCATCGACCAGCAAGGACGACATCGGCTTGCGTCTGATCATGATGGCCCATAACAAGAAGCGCTCAAGTTCCTTGCGATACGCACGCAAAGTATGTGTCCTGCCTTCGAAACGCGCAAGGTAGGACTCGATGGCCTGCAAGTCGTCATCTGCCTGGATAAAACAGAATTTGTGATTGCGATTGATACCGGCCGAGCCGTCGAATGCACTCGAGAGGCTGAAGTGTCCCAGCGGTGCTAACCGGTATGTTTGCAGGGGATCAAGCAGAAAGGCCGGGGCAGGGGGCCGGCCGGCCGGCGCAGGAGCCGGTAGTTCGCCTAGCGTCTCCTTGTTACTCTGCAGCCACGCAATGATGACGCTGGCGCGTTTGGCTCCGATACGGGGAATCGATCTCCACCAGCCGGGACCTCTGAGCCTGATCAGGCTAATCAGGTCGGCAATCAGGACAATGCCTTCAGCGTGCAATACTGCAGCGGTTTTTGGGCGCAGCCATTGGGAAACCGCTTGTCCGGGCTGCGGCACCGCTGGCGCCAACGCTGCGGCTGACACCAGGCGATCCAATGATAGGGATATTGCATCGGATTCGAAGGATCCTGTCAGTAGCCTGGTCAGTTCGGGATCTGTTATTAAGGCACGGCCGCCCAAGTCGTCGCGCATGGCATCGAGGAATCGCTCAAGGCCATGCCGCACCTGCGGGCTGTCGCTGCTGTAGTAAAGTTCAGCAATCCGGGCCAGTGGCAGCTTCAGTAGGTGTGCGCGTAACGCGGTGTAGTCTGCCCGGGTGTAGCTGACTGCTGCCGTGACGACATGCGTGTTCTGTGCCATGAAGGTAGTTCCGTAAGAGCGATGGAAATGTGGTGTCGCCAAGCATATCGACAGGCCTAGGATCGGTTGTGCCTGGTGGTGCAACACGTTGCTGGATCATCGTTGCTGGACCGGTAGAGTGACATGGCGGAAGGCAGGCGAAGGCACATGGATGGAGCAAGAATTGCTGCAGTTCGATGCCGATTTCAGGCGAATTTTAGCATAAATGCTTGCCTGATAATAACAATTATCAGGCAAGGAGGCTTTGAAAGAAAACGGCCGAGAGACCGTTTTCCCGTTCGTTTGCACATAGTTGTTCCCGAAATTTGCATAAATTTGTTCCTCCCCCCCCCTAGCAGCAAATCTTGAGTACGCCGACATCTTACTGAGGTGCTAGCCGACAGCATTGTTGGGTGTTCAAGAAATTGATTGAACTGTGACTGTCTTCGATTCATCCGCTTGCGCAAACCTTATCCGTGCAACAACGCCCCCCCCAGCATCCGAACGCCGCCAGCATTTTCGCTGCATTGGATTGAAGGTGAGTGGTCGGCGTTAATTGCGGCTGCTTGCCGGTCGGCTGATGCGGAGCTCTCCATCGAGCGCGTGATGCCCAAGACGCTGTTGAACGAGCTGCCGGTGGTAGAAGTTTTCGGGCATTGCGGAGAAGCCGCTGCGGCTGAGTGCACTAGGTGCCAATATGGTCGAAGCTACACAAGCGACAGCCTCCACGCCGACAACGAGTTGCTCTAGATGCTCATCAATATGACCGAACAACGTTATGCCATCCTCTTCCGGTTTGCTTCGATCGCGTTTTTGATGGAGGTCCGAGTGGCTGACTTAATGCCGCTCTCTTTTGCATCAGGGGCGAACTGGCCCGCCACGGCCGTGATGCGCTCAATCGTTTGGCGAGCCCATGTCTCAGGCAGGTCGACCGCAGCCGCCAGCTTGAGCAGGTGTTGCAGCCCCGGGTGACGACCTTCACCGCTGACCGTCATCTGGTGCTCACCGCCAACGCCGACGTTGTACGTCAGGTCGTAACACGGCGCCAGCTCCCACTGCATCGATTCGTTCATCACGTAGGCGAAATTCTTGGTGTGGTCGTCACGGTTGTGGAAGACGACATTGAATACACATCGCTCGAAAGCCTTTTTTACCTGCCGCTCGTCCTTGGTCAGGGTTCTGGTCGCTTTTAAGAACACCGTATAGTCCCGTGTCGGCAAACGGAAATTGTCGTCAAGCAAACCAGCCAGGCTCAGGGTCGGCACCCGCATGCCGCCTTGACGATCAAAGCGCTCGATTCCGAAGCCGGCCAACTTCGGGGACAAGTCGAAGTATTTCGTGGCGGGCATGTCCAGGTCGCATTTCTCCGCCATGGTAGCGTACAGCTTCTCGATAGCACATACTTCCTTGGTTTCACCCTGAGCCTGGAATTTCACCAGCCATGCTGCGCCAGGCGCAGCACGGTCGGTGCTGACCTGTCCCGTAGCGCCGTTGTACTGAACCAGAACCTTTGGTCGCGCGCCGTGGGGCGAGCCGCCAGTCAGTGCCAGCTGTTCGAGGGTCGCGGTATCTTTGCCTGCCAGCACCGCCTGCGCGCCTTCGGCCAGTACGCGCAATTCCTGATATTCCGGATCATGGCTCAACGCATCGGGCGGCGTAAACACCATCGCACCCATCGCGCGATCATTGATGAACGCCAGTCGATCCAATGGTGAAATGCCGACCGGGTCGCGCCCATCCTTTTGGAAGCAGCGGTCCATCAGAAGCCGGCCCCAGCCGTCAGGCAACGAATCGGCAATCAGCCCCGGCAGGTTCTCTTGGCTGTTCGGAAAATCCGAATAGGCCACTTTGCGCAGTTTCAAGTAAATTGGAGAGAGTTCGATACCCCGCTGTAGTGCTTCATCAGAGTATTCGAAAAGGAGAGCACGTCCTTCGTGTGCAAGCGTGCCGAGATGCCATTGTTGGCCCCATCCGCAAAAATTGACGTTGAGCTTTTTCATGACACCCTTTTATTTTTCCGGGGAACACGTTGGCGAACTGGCCTGCTGGCTTCTTCCAGTTCCTTGATTGACGTCGGCTTTTGCAAAAAGAGCGATTCAAGTTCTTTTGTCAGGCCCAAGGCAACGACAAGGCGCAACGACGTTTCGAGTGTGGCCTTCCCCGTCTTTTCAAAACCAGACACCGTGCCCAATGCGACGCCCGCGCGCTGTGCGAGTTCAGGTTGAGAGAGTTCCAGGCGCATGCGTTGTGCTTTGAGACGCCGCGCTATCTCCATGCACAGTTCGGTGGGTGTGGCGAATGTAAAATCCAACATTTTGAAGTTAGCGCACTATATGGAAAGTAATTTCACTATTTTAGCATTTAAGGAACTTAGAACGAAGTGCATATACTACTAAATTCATATAAGTGAAGTTATTCTCTTATTTGAGGATTTAACTTCAAGTTATTGATCTAAGTAGCTGGTAGTTAGTCATGGAAGCACATCACGCCGGGGTCGTTTCTGATCGTCACGGAGATCACCCTCAGCCGGCATCCAAACGGCGAGTTCACGTGGCGGGCAGGCTCAATAGACCGGCTGGCGTCAGTGCCTTCGGCGACTCACTCCACGGTTGCTGCGAAACGCCTTTGCACGTCAACGATTCCCCATTTTCTGGCCCTTGATCGTCGCCTCGACACTCGTCCTCGCGTACACTGTGCAAACGGCGGTCTTCGTCGTCTTTCTTTCGCTACCTATGAACGATCTTGAGTTTGTACAGCACGTGTCGGCGCCCCTCGGCCAGCTATACGGGGAAGCTAAGCGTAGCGCGCGGCAATTTCCCAGAAATACCTTGATCGCGGCAAGGTCGATGGCGAGCATGTGTTGCGACCTGCTGCGCCGGCATGAGGTAGTCGATTGGCCGGATGGCTTGGAAGAGAAAATCCGGGCATTGGAGCAGGCACGACGCATTAACCGCGACACTCGGGACCGGCTCACCCAGCTACGCCGATGGGGCAACGCAGCAGCACATCCCGAAGCGAGCTTGATCGATGAGACGCACCAGTCGGAGCGGGCTGGACGCGCCTTATCGGCGACAATCGCACTGCTTGAAACTGTGTTTCAGGAAGTGCATCACGGTGCAGCGGTACCCGCCTACTGGATCGTTGAGGACGATACAGACGAGCTGCAGGCGACTTGCTACCGTGCGTTGTTCGACAACAAGCCTGGTGATCAGCATCAGGTGGCGCTGTTATTACGTCATCAACTCGACACAAAGATCGCCGAGGTGAGATTGCAACCAGACCCTGAATTGGAGATGTGCGGATTCAATCGGTGGTCGCAACACTCTAACCTAAACGCCTAGGTTACAGGAGTGTTGAAGATGAAACAGAAACCACGCATTACTACACCGAGAACCAGAAGGCCTTGATGTGGGAGCGCTGGAAACGAGGCGACACCCTGCAGATGATAGCCCAGCTATTTGATCGGAATCATTCGTCGATACAGCGGATTCTGGCTGAGTCTGGTGGCATACGGCCAGCGCCGCGATGCCGTTCCAGAATGGCGCTGACGCTGGCCGAGCGCGAGGAGGTATCGCGTGCCATCGTTGCAGGCCTATCCATCCGCGCACTTGCCAGACGCCTTGGACGAGCACCATCGACCATCAGCAGGGAACTCAAGCGCAACGGTGGCCGCGAGGCATATCGCGCGACTCAGGCCGATCAGCATGCTTGGGATCAGGCGCGTCGCCCCAAACCTTGTAAGCTGACGGAGAGCCGCATGCTGGCCAACATGGTTGCCAGCAAGCTCCAATTGCAGTGGTCACCAGAACAGATTGCTGGCTGGCTCAAGCAGCTGTTCACGAGCCACGAGGAGTATCACGTGTCGCACGAAACCATTTACCGCAGCCTCTACATCCAGGCCCGAGGCGCCCTAAAGAAGGAGCTGCTGGAGCATTTACGCAGGACGCGCGCCAAGCGCCGTTCACGTCATCACACCCAAAAGACGGACAACCACGGCAGAATTGTCGACGCCGTGTCGATCAGCGAGCGTCCAGCGACGGCAGCGGATCGAGCGGTGCCCGGGCATTGGGAGGGGGACCTGCTATGCGGCAGCCACAACAGCCAGATCGTGACCTTGGTTGAACGCCAGACGCGCTATGTCATGCTGATAAAAGTCGCCGCCAAAAATACCGAAACGGTGGTCAACGCATTGATCGACAATGCCCGCAGGCTTCCCCAGGAACTGTACAAATCACTGACCTGGGATCGTGGCAGCGAGCTCGCTGGGCATAAACGCTTTACGTTGGCCACCGACATCCAAGTCTACTTCTGCGATCCACAGAATCCATGGCAGCGCGGTTCAAATGAAAATACCAATGGCCTGTTGCGCCAGTATTTCCCCAAGGGGCTGGATATTTCCACGTATTCGCAAGAGCAACTCGATGCAGTAGCCAGAAGACTCAACGAGCGCCCCAGGAAGACGCTACACTACCAAACACCGGCTCAACGATTTGAACAGTGTGTTGCGTTGACCGATTGAATCCGCAGCCAAAAGCGGTCGCATGAAGTAAGAACTCAGCGAAGGGTGGCTCGTATCCATCTGCCTCGCGAATATTCAATGTATGTGGCCATGACAAGCAACACTCCCGCCAAAAGTTGAGGTGGTATGACCGAAGCCAAAATTTCGAAATTCCTACGCATTGATCCGGCAGCTGTAGTGGAAAGCCAAAGTGAGAGAGGAGAATCCACAATTACTGGTCCTGCGGACTTTATTCGCTCTCTAAGAGCAAAATATGGAATTCTAGAGGCTTCATGGGACGATTTGCTTCAACTTGGGCACGCAACGCGTTATGGCGTTGTTCTCGCTATTCGGGAAGGACAAGCGAGGGTGAAATGGAGTCCAACTGATGTATCTTATCGCCCCAATCCATCGGGACGTCGCTGGTGGAAACAAACGAAACCATTCTTTAGTTTTGCTCCGGACGTGGTTGACCGCTACATGCTTTCCGCGACGTTTGCCGAGCACTTTCCTGAAGACTTGTCTTTCGAGGTGGTCGACCGGTCTAGTTCCATA
Source organism: Janthinobacterium sp. 64 (assembly GCF_002813325.1). Taxonomy (NCBI): domain Bacteria; kingdom Pseudomonadati; phylum Pseudomonadota; class Betaproteobacteria; order Burkholderiales; family Oxalobacteraceae; genus Janthinobacterium; species Janthinobacterium sp. 64. The sequence goes on from NZ_PHUG01000002.1 coordinate 27,933, forward strand.
CCTTCAGATATTCGTCCGTCCAACATACCGACCGGGGGTTATGTTTACCTCATACGATCACAATATGGCGTCAAGATCGGAAAAAGCGTAAATGTGAGGAGCAGAACGCGGCTCTTTGAGGTCAAGCTGCCCTTTCCGATCTCAGTGGAGCACTATGCTTGGTTCGACGACTATTCGTATGCTGAACGGGATCTTCACAGAAAGTATCACGCTAAACGCCTTGAGGGGGAGTGGTTTAACCTGTCAAAGGAAGACGTTGCATATATTAAGACGCTTGGAAAATCTGTCCGTGTCGCCGGTCTCTGAACGTTGCGGCGCAGTGTTGTGGTGGAAAAGGTTGAATTCGCAGAAAAAACCGGAGCGTCACATCTTTTCAGCGCTTGAACGCAATGCTGAGACTTCATCTGCTCGGATCTGGATATAATGATTTTACTAAAAACTTACTGAATAATATAAAAAGATGATACGCGAGATTAGAACGCAATTGAATTTTCATCCCGTAGGTCAGGGTTTGTACGCTTCTGGCCATCTATATGAAGAACTGCATATGCCTACGCAACCGTTCTTTTCATGGGTGTATGACTGCGGAACCCTTTCCTCAAATGCGCTCGTCAACAATGCATCCAAACTCCTGAAGACGGCGCTGGGCGGAGCCGCAAAACCCCGGTTGGGTCTGGTCGTCATATCACATTTTGATAAAGACCACATTAGCGGCCTTGTAAATTTGCTGTTGAATTTTCACGTCGAAGTCCTGCTTATGCCTTATTTGGTTCCTTGGCAACGTGCCGCCATAGTTTTTGGAAATGGCGTATACGTATCGAAACGTGATCGAGCATTTATTCTGGATCCGGTTGGCGCCATCGCCGCGATGCAGGGCGTTCAGGTTGATCACATCGTTTGGGCGGTTGCGGGTGATCAGAATGCTTCGCCCGATGGCGACGATAACTTCGTAAATCGGAATGAACCGCCGGTATTGACGATAGATGAAGGGGCCCCAGAGGATGACTGGCAGTCTTGGGAGGTAAATCGCGGATCGTTGCAGGGCATAGCGAAGGTGTCGATGCTGCGGCCAGGCGGACGCCTTTGCATTCGTGGCATTTGGGAGTTTGTTCCTTATCAGGATGCAACCATTAAAAAGAAGCCGGATGCGTCATTCTTAGCGGATGCGTCAGCTAAGCTGGAATGGCTGCTGAAGGCGCCTTGCGAGGCATTCAAGGATGATGTTTTAAAACGCCTAAAGGCTCTTTACGAAGCGCGTTTTGTCGGTAGCAAGCAACGTAATATTATTTCCATGTTCATGTACGCTGGTAGTTTAGGTGCCGCGCGAATGGCAAGGTGCGGATGCACCATTCCAATGGCTGCCAATTACGCGCCCATATGTGTTTTTCATCACTTCGATATGGTCAATGTTATCTACACTGGTGATGGCTATTTGGATACCCCAAAACGCTTGTCAAGTCTATTCAAGCACCTAGGCGCTAGACGCATGCAGCATGTTCTTGTTTTTCAGGTAATGCACCATGGAGCCCATGCCAATTGGCACTCCGGGCTGGCGCACAGCATAAGGCCAGGAGTGAGTGTCTTCTCTTCGGATCCCACGCGAGGAGACCGACCCCATCCCCATAAGCCGGTGGAATTAGACTTTGCTGCGTATAGCCCGCGCCAAGTTGATCGTTTTAAAGGATTAAGCCTCGCAGGCTGTTTCTCTGTGAATTAAGTGTCTAGGTCAACAAGCACGCCGGGCCAGGAAGGCTTTGGGTCTATTGTGTTGAAAAAGTCGCACGGCAGCCATTTCAGGAGGACTGAGACCTCCAATCAGTCGGTGATCGTTCAATAGCGGCGGTTCTGGCCAGTCTAGGTTGGCAGATTTTCTATCTAAATTTCGACGTACGCGCGTTTTTCAACACAATAGGCCAAAAGCGGCCCTTCATTCCAGTCCGTGTGAAACGTCAGGTCAACAATGGAACGAGTTCCAGGCATATCGACAGCGCCGAAGGAATTAGACGAGCTGCAGGAAATCGCCCGAGTGGCGACTCGTTCTGCGCTCGACGGATACGAACAAATGCCTGAGGAGTGGGCGAAAAATCTAACGCTTGGAACGTTTTCCGATGGTGACGACCGAATTTTTGAGCTATACATCGTCGCAGAAAAACCAGCTGACGCGGTGGTAATCAGTACTGCACGGGTCAACCGAAAATCGAGAAATGTTGTGGTAACAATCTCAAATCTCGCGGAGCGAAAGCGAAGCTAGTCTCTTAGTTGCTGAGGAATGGTTACTCTCGGGCGGAAGCGGGCGGTGCCATTGGAGCAAAACGCCATCGGAAGCTTAGGTGTCCAGTCCCGTTTGATCATAAACGCGCTTTACGACTAACTCCGGCTTCTTTTGCTGCCATTCTTTGAGCGCTTGGATGGGTGTTTTAGTATCGATGGCTCGTTGTGGAATGTGGTGGTATCGTAAATTTCCAATGCTTGCGCTCGTAAGATAGACCAGTGATTAATTGCCGCAACCCAAGATTTTTGGCCTGTGCCCCCAAGGCCTCGTCCAGCATGCGACGTACGTGCTCTGATGATGGCGTCGTGTCAGCGAGAAGCTCCAAACCACTGACATGACGCAATTCCGCCGCTAAAGTCATATTCAGTCCCACGCTCACAGGCTCATGCTGGACCCGGCCTAAGGGCGTTTCTAGAGTGGCGCAAAATAATTCGAGGCTACAAGTACGCACGTCTCCATGCAGTTGATAGCTGAAAAATTGGGAGGCGAAGTAGATATGGCGCGGATCTATGGACAAGCGCGCATATTGATTATCCAGTATCTGCACCAGTCTCAAATTACTCGTCTCCAGTTTCGCTCGAAGACTCTGTACGGCAGATAGATCGTCGATTCGGACCCAGCCATGCGGAAGCAATAACTTACTTCCTAGGCCGCCAGTAAATGGCAGCGATTTCGCATGCCAGGCCAGCGCCCACAACCACCCATGCTCCGTTTCTGTCAATTGCGCTGCATATACTTTCAAGGGCTTGCCGCTACGACCGCTCGTCAGATTACCGTCAAACGTAAGTGGAATATCCACCCCAACGTGGGGAGTGGAAAATAGATAAGGTTCATCGATCGCTAGCGGCAAAGCTGCCATTGCTTCCATTCCGGTACCAAAATGTTCAACTAACGCGGTAACAAAAGCGCGCTGCCCATCGAGATTACGCTCTACACCTAATTCGTCCGCAGTAAACCAAGCGAATAATTCTGGATATAGCTGTAGCCTCTCAAAAAGCTTAACGACGCCGAGGGTATTTAGTCGCAGCGGGAAAAGACGAATTCGATATTCGGTATACGCATGATGATTCCTAGCACCTTCAACTCGGCAATAAGGCGGGACGTCGAGAGCTTCGCCGCACGTGTAATGATCTTGCTCCGACAGGCCCAGCTCTTCATGTAACTCACGAAACAGTGAGCGCTGAAGATATTGCATTGGCCAGTGAGTGGCCCCATAGGCGAAATCGTATTCCGCTTCCTGCGGCCGCGCTGCCAACGGGACATCGCTCAACTTGAAGCGACCGCCCGGCAAGCCAAAGTATCCTTGCGCATCGGCACGTTTTTTATCTTCCCGCGCGTACAACAGAAACTTATCACCTACGCGAATCACACCCCATGCGACATAGACGAAACGGATAGGTCTGGATTCCTGTGTTGGGTGATAGCGCAAGCGGCCAGTTTCAAGCCGGCGTAATAAGGCGCGTTGCTCATCAATATCGCTGTCACTGGCCTGCGTCCCCCAGTAGCCAGGATCGACAATAGTGTGCAGGTCAGTTGCCATAGTCTCAAGCAGGGAACGCGCTACTAACCATGCAGCGTAGGACTGGAATCGCCAAGTCCCTCTGGCAGCACTGGCAAGATCAAGCATGGCAAGGGCACAGAACAACCGTTCGACAGTGGCTAAGGTGGCCTCTATCTCCCCCTGCGTAGCAATATCACCCAATCGGTCAGCCAAAGTGCTTCGATCCAAGTCCTGTCTTACATCATCTTCGGCCAACATCGGTGGCAATAAGTAGCCTATGCGCTTGAATAAGTTTCCGAGGTAAGCAGCCATGCCAACATTGCTCTTAATCAATAAAGCTCCGATATTACTCCTATAACAAATTTTTCGAAAGAACTACAGTTGCCTTCGTCAGCTTCAACGGTTTGAAGACCAACCTGAAAGCAGACGCTGTGAGTTTTTCAATAAAAATGCAACGAGTAATTTCTAAAACTACTGAGGACGAAGAGTCCATCTGTAAATGTTTGCTGAAGGAAATAATTAACATGGCTCATAAAATTGTGTTCTACCCTGTCGGCAATGGCGACACCTGCCAGATCATTTTGGAGAACGGCAAACGCATTCTGATGGACTATCGCCATCGCAAAAAAACCGAAACGGGCGAAGGCCCAGAAATCAACCTCAAAGCCCGCCTCAAAAAGGAGCTCAAAGACGCGAGACGTAATTCGTTCGACGTGGTGGCGTTCACCCACGGCGATTCCGACCATATCGAGAACAGTACTGAGTTTTTCGAGTTGACGCACGCCGCCAAATACCAGGGTGAAGGAAGGGTTAAGATCGATACACTGTGGGTCCCCGCCGCCTTGGTGCTCGAGAACGCGACGAACGATCAACAATCCGCGGAGTTCATCATCTGGCGGCAAGAGGCGCGTTACCGCCTGAAGCAAGGCACGGGCATCCGCGTCTTTTCGAAACCCGAGAAGCTGAAGGGCTGGCTGGAGGAAAATGGGCTGACGCTCGAATCGCGGCGCCATCTCATAACCGATGCTGGCAAGATCGCACCGGACCTTTCCTTGGACGCAGACGGCGTTGAATTCTTCTGCCACTCACCCTTTATCAAGCACGTGGACGAGGGAGATGACCTGCGTAACGCGGCCTCGCTCATCTTCAATGTCCGCTTCCGTCAGGGCGAGAGCCACTACGATTTCCTGGCAGTTGGCGATTCGGAGTGGTGCGTGCTGGAGGACATTGTCAAGACCACGAAGGCCCATGGCAACATGGACAGACTCGCATGGGACCTGTACAACATCCCCCATCACTGCAGCTATCTTGCCCTGAGCGATGTGAAGGGCACGTATGAGACGGTACCGAAACCGTACGTCGAAGATATCCTGTTGGCTGGGAAAGAAGGGAGCTACATCGTCAGTTCCAGCTGCCCTATCCTCGACACCAAAGAGGGCCGGGAGCAAATCCAGCCGCCTCACATTCAGGCCAAGAGGTGCTATCAGCGCTATCTGGACAAGACGAATGGTGCCAAATTCCTTGTAACGATGGAGGAACCGAACGCTACCCGTCCTCAGCCGCTGGAGTTTAAGGTCGAGGCGCAGGGGCTGTCTCTCGTGAGTGCTGCTGCGTCGGCTGCATGCATCATCATCTCCAAACCGGCGCCGAGGGCTGGCTAAGTGATCCGCTCATACCATGCGCTCGGCCAAGTGCTATCGGGCCTGGCACCGGAGCAGCTGGCACATGCCCAAAGCAGGCAGATGCTGGCCGCCTGCCATAGGCATCCGGCCTTCTCGGTCGTCGAATTGAGGAAAATCTCGAATCCATCCGACGTCAGCAAACCGGCTATTGACGGGATTGTAGTCGATTGCTGCGACGGCACGGTGCCTTCGAGGAACCTGATCGGCATCCACAATAAGGAGCGCCTGTTGCTGCTGCACGGGCCTGGCCTCTTGACGCCTCATGAGGTCAGGGCGCTACGCACCGGATTTCCGGCAACCGCGCACCAGAACAGCATTTTTAACGGCGAACCTACCTCACTATGCCTCTATTTTGAGCCTTGGAGCGCGGTGGAGCGTACTTGGACCCCTGAAAAGCATCTACAACGTATCCTGTGGTGGCTGCGCGAGACCTCTGCCGGCACCCTCCATCGCACAGACCAACCACTGGAGCGCCTGTACTTTGTCTCCCCGTATCAAATTGTGCTGCCGGCCGACTTCAACGAGCGAGTGGCCCGGCGTACGGAGGTGCTTCACCTCGCGTGCGCGCGATCACGTGACAAGGGCACCATGTTACGCGGGGCGTTCGGCCCGCGGCCCGAGAAACACGCTGCCCGCGATGACTTCGGCCTGGATATCTTGGTCGTCGCCGTGCCGCCGGCCCTCTCAACGCGGATCGAACGCTATCCGGCCGATTTATGTGCACTGCACGACCAACTGGTCGCGCGTGGCTCGACGCTTCTCGCACCCCTACAGGAAGCCGCGAAGCAAGCGATGTCTGGTTCTGGCATGCCGTTGCACGACCCGGCGGCTCAGCATACGTTGCTGCTGTTACAGATTCCCGTCACGCGAGCTGGCAGCCAAACGCCGGAGAGAGTCGACGTTTCCGGATTCGTCGTGCGCGGGGCCCCTCTCAGCCGGCTCGGCCTTGACACCGGTGCGTTTTTCGACGGCCGGGACGGGAAAGCATACGTATCCAATACCCTTTCACTCTCACGGGATACTACCGCAGACGAGTCCCCAAAAGCATGGCGCGGTCTGCCAATTGAACCGATCGACGTCAAGGTCGCCTTCGGTGCCGCGGATGTGCACAGAGCCTCTGGCGTGGACAATGCCGCCGGAGACTTCCGGGGTATCCTGGCAGGAGTAGGTGCGCTTGGTAGCAGCATGGCTGAAATCTGGAGTCGCGAAGCGTGGGGCCGCTGGACCTACGTCGACGATGATATCCTGCTACCACACAATCTTGTCCGCCACATCGGTAAGGATCTGCACATCGGTTGGGCGAAGGTTGATGTTGTCGCACAGATGGGAGAACTGAACTGGCCATCCAGCGTAAAACCCGAGGCGGTCTACGCCAATGCCACGGACAATGAGAACCCGGACGTACAACGCGCAGTTTGCGAAGCCCACCTGTTTGTCGATGCGACGACTACTCTCGAAGTGCCGCGCGACCTGTCTGATCGCGATGATATGCCACGAATGGTATCCACCTTCATAACCCCGTCAGGACGGAGTGGCGTATTACTATTCGAGGACGAAGCACGGTCAGCGCGTCTGGCATGTCTGGAAGCGCAATATTACCGCGGCTTGCTCAATTCCGACTGGGGCGCTACCCACTTGGCTGGTCATCAGGGCAGCTACTGGGTTGGTGCTGGCTGTCGAGATCTGTCCGGCGTGCTCGCCCATGAACTCGTCCAATTGCACGGAGCGACTCTAGCCAGACAGGTCCGACTACTGGCGACTCAGCCTGACTCGCAGATCCGGGTATGGACCGTAGACGAGGAAAGCGGCGCCGTTTCCGTCAATGTGGTTACGGTGGCCCCATCTGTGGAACGCAAAGTCGGCAAATGGCGGGTGGTGTGGGACGAGGAACTGGCGAGGAAAGTTCGCCACCTACGCGACCAGTCACTGCCGAACGAAACGGGTGGCGTGCTCCTTGGTTACGTGGACCAAAAGCGTGACGCGATCCACCTCGTCGACGTTCTACCGGCACCAAGAGACAGCGACGCCAACAGAACCAGCTTCAGCCGCGGTGCAACAGGACTACCCGAGGCCATTGCAGAAGCGGCTGGGCGAACGGCCAACATCGTCGGCTACCTCGGAGAGTGGCATTCGCACCCGCAGCACGCATCGGCAATGCCAAGCGCCGCCGACCAGACGTTGCTCGCTTACCTCGCGGACACACTGTCACTAGACGGAGTACCCGCACTGATGCTTATCGTCGCAGACCGTGACATATCAATTACGATCAAGGAGGGTTGCACACATGACTGAAATGACTGCAGAGCAGCGAGCTTTCAGCGTGGCGCTGTCGGGAGGCGGTGTGCGGGCGGCGGCGTTTCACTCCGGCGTGATGCGTTACTTGGCCGAGCAGGGACGACTGGGGGACGTCGTGCACATCTCGTCCGTATCTGGAGGGAGTCTGTTCGTCGGCATGGTTTTCTACCTAAACGACTATTCTTGGCCCAGCTCCGAAGCATACCTCTCTATGGTATTCCCTCGCTTCCGGCAAATTCTGACCACAAAATCCCTGCAACGGTCGGCCCTGCGCCGCCTGATCATCAACCCGCTCAACTGGCGCTTCCTGCTATCACGGGCAAATGTCCTCGCGCAGGCGATCGAAGCGACTTGGGGCGTGAATGGAGACCTCGCTGCGATCGATAATGTACCGTCCTGGTCTATCAACTGTACGACCGCCGAAACAGGACGCCGATTCAGGTTCAAGCGCATGACGATGGGTGATTACGAGCTAGGCTACGCCAGTGTCGAAAAGTTTAGCCTAGCCAAGGCCATGGCCATTTCAGCCGCGTTCCCGGGGGGCATTGGACCGCTTTCGGTAAAAACCAAAGCTTTCCAATGGAGGAAGCGTCCCGGGGAATGGGGGCAAGGGCAGGGAAGTGCTGTACCGTTCGCGCCGCCTTTCAAACGGCTGCATCTGTATGACGGCGGATTGTACGACAACCTCGGCATCGAACCGCTATTTGATATTGGCAAACAGACACTCAAGCGGGACGAGACGTTGGACCTCCAGGCAAAGTTCCTACTCGTGTCCGACGCCGGCGCAGCTCTAGGACGAAAGCCAATCCTGCACCCCCTAAATCCATTTCGGTTCGAGCGTATCGTCGACATTGCTCTGGACCAAACCAGGTCGCTGCGTGTTCGTGCGCTAATGAACGTTCTCCAGCGGGAGTCCGAATCTGGTGCCTACCTGGGTATCGGGGCGACAGCCGGTACCAGCATCCATCGATGCGCCGCAGGCCGCGAACCGATTGCGGCACGGCTACAGGCCTACTGCTGGCTATCGGAGGCTGAAGCAAGGTTAGCTGCGGCGTACCGTACGACACTGTGCCGCATGACGGAGCCAAGCTTCGACCTTATCGCCCGGCATGGCTACGAAACGGCCAAATGGAATCTAGAGCTGTTGGCGGGCTGGCCGGCCCAGGCAACGGATCTGAGCGTCATCGCTGCGTGAATGAGATGGATGCTGGCAGCGAAAGCTGAGCTGGTTCAGCACACAGTTGTTCGTTGTGTAGCGTGAGGCTTAATCGTACGACACTCTCTGCTCGGATTTCCTGGGCGAATCACTGATAAAGTCTTGGATCCAAAGCATCCCCGTCGCTCAACAAGCCGAGGTGCGCGAGAATATTCCGGCACCGTGCGAGCCATTCGGCCCGATCCTTGAGTTCGCCACGAATTCCACGGGTCTGCGCCACATAAGCTAAGGAGCCAATCTCAAGTTCTTCGAGAGATCGAATTTGGCGTTTGCTATCAATCCACAACGGACAGGGCACATGTCGCTCCAGGCTCCGGACCAGCTCTCTTCGCCGAACTTCGATTAGCGGCAGCAATTCGGCAGCCTGCGCAGTCCACATTCGCCGCTGCAGCTCTTTCGCAGGATCACTACCGTCGAGCAAAGCAAATGGATGTAGCATATCAACACCGTCGAAGTGGTCTAAACCACCACTTTCCCAATTGCTTCCCAGCGTGCTATCGCCGCGGCCAAGAGCACAGCGCGCGGCTTGCAGTATAACTTCGATATCAAACACATCCCGTTCAGGCTGATTTATTAGATAGTCAGCGAGATCAAGATCCCACAGCGCTAGCGCAGCAATTTGGCGCACGATGAGTTTGTGATGGCGGGCACGCTTGCGGATGCACCGCAGACGCTGATCAACGTAAGTCAGTGTGTCCAGTTCGCCGAATACTCCACTCCAAATACTGGTAGTCAATGCCGCCCTCTCAGCCTGAAGGCACTTTTGAGGTACACCTCGAACAAAAACCAACAAGACTGGACGCTCGTCAGATGCCCGCTGACGACTCGCAACTTCGAAGTCGCGCAGAAACGTCCACCAAGCATCCCAATTTAACGCTGTCACACCCTCAATTACTATCAGTTGGCCAGCTCTTAGCTGGCTGCATAGTTTTTCGGCATTCCAACCAACCCACTGCACCGGCTCAAGGTAAAGTGAATCTGTAAGCCACTTGAGCGGATCCCCAGGCGAATCGATCGTCACCCTTTCAGGCGCCCAATGTGTATGTCTAAGCTGTTCAACGAACGCGTCCTCTAAATTGGGCTGAGCAAAGTTCGGCGTAGCGACGACAACGCTAATGCCATCGCGCATTTGCTGCATGACACCATCGATAAAATCGGCGGGACCTGGCAAGGTATACCACTTCATCAGCCGGCATCCCCAAACATGCGTTTGGCGAACGAATCAAGGGCCCAGGTCGCTCCTGGCTGGCGGATCACCAGCCCCAGTGGCTCAGCCCATCGAAGCGCGCGCTTGACGACATCACCCGGCAGCCCCCCATACTCGATAATGTCGTTCTCGCTGACACCATCGCCCAAGCCTTGCAGCGTCGCCAGCACAGCCTCGGCCTCCTCAATCCCGCCAGTTAGCCGGAGTCGATTGTTGAGCCGCCATTCGTAATCGGTCAGAAGCTTAGTCATTCGCTCCAAGTTATTTACAAAATCGAGTGTCTTCACGCGCGCAGCAGACTCGAGCAACCCGCCCCAGAAACCCGTCAGGGCTTCAAGGCGATCAACGTTATCGGTCGGTAACTGCAGTTCCTCGAGCCATTTTCGAACGAATCCTCGCGCCCATGGGAGCACCGACAACCACGGCTCGAACCACTCATCCTGTTCTCCAATAGTGGCTGCAAGAGCCCACAAACGCTGAGGATCGGCGACGAACACCACAGAAACGAAACTAGTGGCCGACGTCAGCGCCCTTACCTTTGCCTGTGCCGCTTCCACCCATTCTGTATTCCACGGCACGGACGGTGGCACCAGCATCACAGTAATACCATCGGTGACACGTCTCTTAATCTCTTTGCCAAGCTCTAGTGCGAAGCTCTTCTGGTCTGCTGCCCCATCCAGCTGTATGAAAAGCCGGCTGTCTGCCATTCCAGGCTGGTCTAGCAAGCCTGGTAACAGGTTATCGATGCCTGATGCCTCACTGGCAGCCACGAGCGAAACTGAGCTACGCATCTGTACAACTTCGTCAAGCTGGCGATAGGTCAGCGGATTGCGCGCCGGATTATCGACGCGCCCTCCGAGCGTGGGGCGGAAAATCGTAGACTTGAATTCGATCCTCGGCTCACGTTCGGCCTGTAGGGTGTTCTCTATCTCCTGCTTACTTCCCAGCAATAGCAATACGTTCGGATTACGCAGACTGAAGCACTCGGCTGTTTTAGCTTGGCTCAGCACCCCGAGCTGGACCATCTCCTCCAGCAGGGCGAGGAAATCTCGTTCGGAGGTCGTTGCAAACCCTTCAGGCCACCAGGAATTCGCGCAATCCTGCCAGATTGATCGCCAGTCAATACCCTTCACGTGGTCATAGCCGCGGGTGAGTGCCTCCAGGCCAATGGCATAGGCAATCACCTCATAGCGCGCATCCAGTTGGAGGGTGAGCCGGAATTTGGAGCGGATGGCCTCGCGCAGCGGACGTCCGGAGAAGACCGATTCGATGTCCGTTTCTTGAATCTTAAAGCGTGGGCCAGCAACATCGCGGCGTTTCAGCTTCGTTTCGCGCAGATGCCTAAGCAACTGAGTGCAATACAACTGGATCAGGCTCGGGTAGTAGTTGGTCTGGGCTAGCACACGCATGACGAGGCTGCGGTCATCGAACTCAAAGCCCGCGGCTTCGATCGGCCGAGTAATGAGTTCCTCCGCTGCCCGAATCTCGCGCTCATCCATTAAGGGGCCGATCCGAACTGCCTCATTCAGGTGTCCAAGCGGTTGGTTGGAGGTACTCGCCGTCCTAAGAACATTATGCAGTCCGGCAAAAACGACCTTGAACCGTCGATCCGTCTCATCCATGAGTTGCTTCAACCGCCGGGTTTCAGCGTATGTGCCGCCACAGTGGGAATCCTGTTCAAAGAAGTGGTCAGCCTCGTCGAGGAGCAGCAAGATCCGTCGCGCCGGCGCCATAGCCAAGAACGTCTTGATCGACGCGAGGAATGCATCAATGGAAGTCGGCTTAGCCGGATTGACGGGAGGCATATCCAAACCGGTGATCTTCAGCTCACGGAGCTTGTCGTACACGGAGAGCCACATGTCGATCGCGGGGCGGCGCTCACCAATCCCTTGCGCGAGCAAGTCGATCCACACCGCATAATGGTCGGTCGATGGATTGTGGAAGGTTTTTTCAGCCCGCCGAAGCAAAGCGGTTTTCCCCAGTTGGCGGCCTCCATAAATGAAATAGCAGCCCCCTTGGGCCTTCACCGCTTCAAGTTCAGCAACCCGCCCATAGAACATCTCCGGAGGAACAAACCCGGCACTAGCGTCGTAGGGCTCGCTGTAAGTAAAAGGTAAGGCGACGTCAAACCAGGTCGCGAGGCGCGATCCGCGCTGGGCAAGCAAGAACAGCAGGATCGACTCGTCGAGCAGGAGGAAGGAGCGCTGGCGATCTTTGGAGAGGCGTGCGAGCTCGGGCCAAAATCGTGCCGGACTACGCGAAAGCACCAGCACAATAGTAGCGGTCTGTTGGCTGGTCTCACCGATTCGCTGAAGCAAGTCCTCCGGCGTCAACCGATCAGTCAGGACGACCACGCGATATCGCCCCTGCGCGCGCGAGCCAAAATGCGGCACCGGGCACACTTCGCGGTCCACGATGGGCGCCACCTGGAGTGACCATGCTCCCCTCCCCTGGTCGACCAATGGAGCCGTGAACCCCAGCGCATCCAGGATCTTGCGCAGGTTGTCACGCGACATACTTCGCTTGGCGACAGACAATGCCCATGCCCGGTAGACACTCTCAGCTTCCACTCGCGCCGGCTCATCACCCTCTAGATCGAAGGAAAGCGGCCCAACGGCACCGCCCGTGCGGATCAGTTTGTCCACGTCCGATGCCTCCAACCGCGCGAGCTGACTCAGCAATTCAGCCTGCTGCGCCGGGAAAAACTTCCGGAACGAGTCCTTGCGCAGGTCGCGCTCGGGCCAAGGTTCCATATCTTGCCTTACTCGCTGCATCAACTCATTAAACGTATGGATATCCGAACGTGCGAGCGGTGCTGCTACCTGCCTAGCCACTTCTTCAGAAAGACTAAACTTTTCACGCTCAAACTCATCACAGGCATCCTGGACTCGATGAGCCTTTTGCTGTTCGATCTTGCTGGCAACAGCCTCGACTCGCGCCACGGCCTGATCGAAGCGATCAATATCTCGCTGACTCAGTTCCACAGCGCTAAGTTCACCCTCGCACGCTGCGCGTTCGCCATCGCTCAGGTAACCGTAAGCGAGACCGACTTCCGATGCCCGACGAGCCTCCTGGATTTTGCGCTGGAGGTCTCTGGCCCACGCGTCCCTGTTCTTATCAATCGACTGCTTGCGGACACTGGCGTCTCCCTCGTCGGACAAGTCTTTTAGCAATAATAACGCGCCGGCGAAATCTCCGGCTTCGACGTGGGCATCAAATGCTTCCGCCGCATCGCTAGGCGATGCGATCCAAGCTTCCAAGGAGTGTAACAGCTGCACGCCGTCAGCTTCGATACCCCACTCGTGCGAGACGAACATACCTGGCACAAGCAGAAGATCGCGCGTAAGCAGTTCCTTGGCTTGGATTTCTGCTAATGGCACAGTGTCGCTTTGCCTGAACATGTTCACAATGGCCTGGATTTCGGTGCGCAACACACGGCTGGCCGCGTCGACTTGGCCCCATTGATCGCCATCCCAGCTTTCATTCAGTTCGGCACAGGCTTGCTCGGCATGGGCATCAAAAGCTCCCTGTAGCTGGCGGACAAGACCGCGCAACCGCCCTCCAGCATCCGATAGTATGCTTTCCGCGCCCAGCCATTCCTTTGCCAACGTTACCGCCTCGCAGGTAAGAACCCACAAGTGCTCCAGTGCACCCGCTTCAATGTCTTGGCCTCGGCGGCCCAACTGACGCCTATCGGTGTCTGTTACACGCTCCTGGAAAGCATTGTAGTTCGAAAACTCCTCGATCGCTATCCGAATAGCGTTGCGCTCTTCCGTGGCGCCGCGCATCACCGGAGAAATCAGTTTATGGATGGGCTCCCCAGGCTTCAACCAATGCAGCCAGACCTTGGATGCAGGTGCGTAACGGATCTTCTTATTTGGGGCACGTTCGAGCAGCCAATCTTCAGCATCTTTCTGAAGCATCGCCAGTTGCGCTTTTTGCGACGCGTCATCTGCCGCAGAACGAAGTACGGTGGGGCCAATCGCGAAACCTGTCAACGGCTCGCTCACTTCACCCACCAAGCGCACCAATCGCAGCAGCGCCGAGTAACGGCCATTCAGATGGCGATAGCTGGCAATCACGGCTGCTCCCATTGCCGGGGCCAAGACCATCGGGCGGAGGGTCGCAGCGATCAGAAGCAGATTAAGCGCGGTGTGCCAATTCGACGGCGCGTCTCCCGGCTCGAACCATGCTTGGTCGATTTCACCGAAGGCCTCGCCAATCGACATTGCCAATGGTCCGTCACCCGCGATAAGTCCAGGCGCCAGCGCCACGGAGCGCAGCAACGCTGGCGGTGGAACGCGGAGGTTCGGGGATGTGGCATGCAGTGCATTGGCAAACTGATACGCAAGCGAAGGCATTCCCATTCTTAACAAGGACCAGATGGGGCGGCACTGCTCGCCGGCCGTGTTATTGAAATACATGTCAGACGCAGCCCCTCCAGCTTCGTCAAACCGTGCCAACTCGGCTGTTGAGGCGACCGCATTAACTACCTCCACGGTCTCGACGAGCTGCTCTGGTCCTTTTTCGGTATGCGCTGTATCCGCCGGCGATATGTCGCTCCCGCAGACGTCAATTTGCGCTGTAGTGATCGCTAGTGGCACGTCTGACGACTCGTACTCTCCGGTCCTTGTTTCCGCGGTATCATCGGCCTCATCGGGTTGCCCAGCGTTCGCCGAGTCTTCGACGGTCTGAACAAATTCCTCGGCATCGGCGGTGTCTTGAACGTCACTTAAATGTGAGTTCAGCAGTGCTATGCCGCCGCTCAACTGCGATGCCATCTCAGCGGCATAGTCGAGGTTTGGATCATAAGCCTCGCCGCGCGGCGATGCCGACGCCAATACAAACAGCATAGCGTCAGGGTATTTGCGTTCCGCTCCGAGGAGTTCTTCCTTCGCCTGCAACTGCCGATTGGTCAAGTCGAACTTTCGGACAGCCGAAGCTGGCCGAGCCAATTCCGCATCTATTGCCGCAAGAGCCTGCTTCGCGCTATCAACGCCCGCTTGAGCCAATCGCATTTCATCAATCGCAATGACAACCCGCTCAATCGCCAATTCCGCATCGTCGGCCAGCAGTAGAACTGCATCGTCCTCCTGCGCGTCGGTCAGTGCCAAATGCCAGCGGGCGATGATACTACTTAGGTCCTCCCTGGTTAGCCAAGACAACTCGCTGCAGCTAGCTGCCTCCTCTAGTCGACCACACAATACGTCCAGCCGGCGCGCGAGCATGCTAGCTGGTGGCTCCTGGTCCGGCATCGCATCCAACAACCGAGCTGCATCGTTGCCTAGTCCGATCAGCCTACCAAGTAGTAGACGCGACGGTGGAGGCTGCCACTCCCCGTGAAGCCGGGCTAGCTCCTCTCCGATCATCGCCCACACAGATGAGATGTCCAGGGGCAACTCGTCCACGGTACTATCTGCGCCCGCTTCGTCGTCCAGCATCTTGGATTGGTGCGCGTCCGGCTCAGGCGGCGACTCCGCGCGTAATATTGATGGGCTCCTCAAATCGCCAAGTTCGTACATCAAGTCAGGGCAAATCGACACCGACTCATCAATGAACCAGTGCGTCCATCCGATCGACGATAGGGAGAATATAGCGTGGCTAGCTCTTGTCCGTTGCTCTGCGTCTAATTCCGGCCAGCGCTGCAAATCTTGAATTAAACGTGGCCATAGCATGAACACACCAAGCGGCATCTGCTCCTTTTCCTTGCGTGCCCAAAATCGCTCAAGCGCTTCGCGTATGCGCTTCCACTCGGCACAGGTTTCCAAGAGCACATCGTTTTCGAGGGAAAAATCCCTCCACTCCGAATCGTAGGCATCCAACAATTGAACATCGACAGCACGCGCGTATAACTTCGGCCCCACACGTTCCCTGTGCATGATCTTTCTCACGCTTACCCAAAAGCTAGTCCAGCGCTGATCGGGGCTCAGGAATACGGTCAAGATATTTCTGTCTGTTTTCGAGACGGACGTGGCAATGCCTTGATCAGCCCATGAAGAAACTTTTGGCTCGGACTGTATTTCGCGCTTACGATCACGATTCAGCCCTGCCTTGCGTTGCATGAGGGCGATAACAGTGACAGTGCCGCCCTCAACTTCAAGCAGTGACTTTGGAAGCCCTTTTACCGATGAGTGTATGTACAGACCTTTGTCAACTTGCATTTAACTTCGAGCCAATAAATTGTTGAAATAGGCCTAGCCATACTCGCGTGCGAATACCCAGTAAACCCAGTGTTGTGTCAGATAGTTCCTACAAAGAATATCATTTTGCCCGGGTGAAAAATACACAGATTCTCACAAAATTAAAATTTATCTAAGCATGCCGAGGGCGTGGTTGATAAATATCATGTGAATTGTCACGAACTCACTAGGCACTCGACAGTCTCTTGAAATGCGGCTTTTCGTAAGCCTCGGAGCAGCTTGTTGTTGGAGCGGTGGCATACGAGCAGTTACCGCCAGCGATCCCTAATCCGGGCACGTCTGGCTGATGTGGTGCGGCGGCACGGCAAGCAGCATGCCGCCATTCCATTCCATCTTGTGGCGAGTTGTTGCCTGAACTCGCCCCACCCCTGGTCGAGAATGGCACGGTTCAGCGCGGCTGTCTGACGCACCCTCTTGCCCGGCTGACTGCATCAACCAACTGCTGAACCAGGGCGGTGCCGCCCGGTGCTGCCTAGATCGCGACCAGGTGCTGTGTTGCTAGTCGATCTTACGGCGGCGGCAGATGGTCGATCAGGTACACGGCGCCGGCGTGGCTGGCTGTTGACTAATCCGCTGAGACTGCTTCGGTAACTGTTGCGTCACCCATGCTGATCGACCATGTTGCCGGATTAGACCGTGCAATACGCGGGGTGGCCAGGTACTAGGCGGGCGACGATATCCTTGCCTGATCCAGCGACGGGACCGCGTCTGGCTTGCCGGTCCTCCCTACCCTGCAGAGAGACGCCAACCGCGCTCAAGTAAAGCTGCCTGAGCTCCGGTGTGTTACCGGGACTACTGGCCGCCGTAGCTATCTGTATACCGACGGCGGCAGTGGCGGCGAGCGCGCCGGCGTGATCTACTCGTTGTTCGGGACGGCCAAGTTCAATGGCGTCGATCCTGAGGCCTGGCTACGCCATGTGCTCATGCGCAGCGCTGACCACCGGGCCAACCGGGTCGACGAATTCCTGCCTTGGCACTTCGCCGCGAAGATTCCAACTGATCGAAACACGCCGCTTCCCAGCGGGGTGATGCCATCATCGATCAAATTGCTACCGCACTCAAGACGGCGCTGAGCGGAGGCTTACGGCAGAAGCGCGAGAAAATGCTTTTCTGTTACGGTCACAAAACTACACTGCAAGCTCCACCCACTTCAGAAGGAGCATTTAAATGAACCAGAAACAAGCTGATCACCACGCGAACCAGCATAACCCGACTAATATCGCTCATAAGCAAGTGAATGATAATCGCGCAAATCAAGGAAATCCCACAAGCCCGGTATATGACAAGGGGAGAGCCATTCCGAAGCCGGCAGTGAAGCGCAAGTAAAACAGAATGCAATACCAGGGGGCGGGCCGTATCGATTTGCGGACCCGGCCTCCACAATGGAGTGTGCAATGGCTAGAAAAAAAGCAAGTGATGGAGTCTTGGCGACGATCGAGCGACTGACAGGCAAGGTGCCGTGTCCTATGTCTTTACGTGGTGCGCTGAATAAGTATTTGTATCAGGAGCAGTTGTTTGAAGGCGCAGACTCGGGAAGTAAGCACAGCCGCCCCAAGCAACTTGGACAGCTTTGTGGCCCTGACACTGACAATCTCGTACGTAACCTGCTGGACCTCGATGCGCTCTTCAACGGGGAGACAGCCACCGTAATAGGCGTTGTCACTGGTGCTATTGGTGCGAAAAAATTGAATGAAAGGCTGGACGATATCGAGCAAAGCATGCAACAACGACTCGAAATCTACCGCTACTGGCTGGACCGTATCTCGTCAGCACGCACCGTTCTAGCTGACCATCAGGTGAATTTGAAGGTGGACAGGCTGGATGAAAAGTTATCGGTTTCCAAAGATGATCGCACGCCGCCTATCGCACCCTTTGCGCTGCACGCGCTACGGGTCCAGGAAGCGAGTGAGGCGAAAGGGCGAACAGGGCTGCCAAGCGCAACTGAGTTTGTAGCACGGGCGGATGCCTATCTGGCGCTGGACGACTTGGCGAATGCGGATAGAAACGCCTGCTCGGCTATCAAGCAAGACCCAGCTTGCGCGCGAGGCTGGTTTATTCGTGTGGCGATCGCGCTCCGACGGCGTCAATCGGCGCTGCGTAACTCCCATCGGAAGCGAATGGAGGCGCAAGAATGTGCGGAACCGCTCTCGTCACATGAAAGGTGGGCCATGGAGCAGGCGGACGATTCAGCTTGCGATGCTTTGGTGCATCAGCAGGCTCTGGATGCGATACTGCCGCAAGCCATTTTGCACTGGCCGCAAAATGCAGGGCGACCTGACCATGTCGATTTATGGAAGCAGGTCCGCAACGTATTCGTCGAAAGAATGTTCGCGATTTGTGTTCACGATATCCAACGAGCAGGGACGCGGCAGCAGTGGGCGCACCTGAACGGACTGGAGCTAGAGTGGGAACTGGAGCACCGGAAGCATCCATATGGTTCAAGCATCGGGCTGACGGGGCGCTCGCCATTCACTGTGGCGGAAACTCAAGCCATCGCTAAATTGCTGGCCGTCTACGATGAGAAGCCTCTGCAGTTTTTTGATGCTATTGGGGAAAGCAGAATCGCCACGGAGTTCCGGTTATACCACCTCCGCTTCGCGCTGCGCATGGAAGGATGTGATGTTCACTGGGACAGACTGCGCGCTCACGTAGAGCGAAGTCCGGCAGCCTGGCAGGCCAATAACCTGATGCGGGATCCTACTGTAGCCAAGTTATGGCAGGCGCATTACTGCCGTCGCAATCACCCCAATGCTCTGATGCAGTCTTACGCAGGGTGGCTAAGGGATACGCAAGCGCAAAGCAATGAAAGCCACCGTCACCTTGTCCTGCGGCAGTATGCGTATCTGTTTCACCATCAGTTCGCACGACGGCAGTTCAGTCTATGCGGTGAAGTGGCCGCCATTGCGCGCGCGCTTTTTGATGGCACGACAGGGCTGACCGGGTGGTTCGGGAGAGCGTCGCATCCTTACGACGATTCTATTAGCATGCCACTCCATCAATTACGGTACTGGGATTATCTTGCTGCGGTCGCTGCCGTCGAGCAGCGCAGGCAGGGTGAGCCTCTATCAGCGCAAGCGCAGGCGATACTCGATGACGAAGCCAGTTGGCGACAGGCTTTTTCAGAACAAGCCTTATGCTTTTGGACGGCATCGGAAGAGTACGAGGAAGGTGGTGGCGAGGACTGGCCCGAGCCGCCTTATGGAGTCGACCTCCTCGAACCGGACAGTTGGGCGAAAGAGGCCCAACCTGTGCCAGATAAGTGACGCGAGGCAGGGGCCCAGATCACTACCAATGATTTGGCAGGGTTCGTGGGTCAACTCCCTCACGGCTAAACGCCTTGCGCGGTTGCTGCTGGGCTTTGGCGGGTCGCCGACTTTGACTTTGACTTTTCACGTTGCTCGTCCCGCTGCGCTATGGCCAGTCCAGGCGGACGAGCGTCGAGCCGTATGCCGACGCGCTGTTCGGAGCGCATTGCAGCGTATGGCTGAACAGGGCATGTATGCTGGCACTGCGCCGGTGTCTTGGGGGAAATGATCCAGCGATTCGCGCAATGCTTGACGGTTTGATGTGGCGCAAGGTCGATACATGGAATCAATTTTCTTCGATGCGCGTTATGTTTGATCCCTTGTCCATGACCGAGCCGGTAAATTTATCCCAACTAGGTCGGATTCGGTTCATTTACTGAAGTCATTGGCAGGCAATCTGCGAAGGCGAGATACAGCTTTGTAACTTGATTCATACGCTGCTGCTCACCTGTGAGCACCGCCAAGATACGATAGGCAAGATGACTGTGAGCATTGGCAAACTTGAGTATCTTTTTCGCCAGTGGCAAAGGAAAACCTTCCTTTGTGCGGCTGAGCGGATGAATGCCGGTGTGCACGAACGAATTCAGCGCATGGCGTGAGTATTGGTTGAACTCCATCAGTGGCTGTGTGAGTCCGGCGGGCCCAGTCTTTTGTACTGCTGCCAGCATATCAAGGTATCCTGGTAGTCCCTTGGCTGCTTGCTCAGCCTCACTTTCCAAAGGCACTGCCAGCTTTTCCACCTGGGGAGGTGTGGCCGCGAAAAGCAGCCATGCTGCCTTGAGAACCGCTTCGTTCTGCAGGCGCAATAGCGCAGCGCCAGTATTTGACGCTCCGACCTCAAATGCTTTCCTGAGCACCGATCCGTGTTCTATGGAGACCATGGCTGCAGTGGCTACGAGTTCCAATTTTGGGCTGCTATCAGCCAATCGTAGTTCCAGTTCAGGAAATTCTGCATGCAGTGCAAGTTCAAACTCTGCCGAGCGCTGCAAGAGGGTTTCGATATTAGGTGACATAGATGGCAGAATGAGGAGGTTCATGCGCATAAAAGGGCGCTATGGAGTAGCTATCGTAACGCAAATTTATTCAATGTTGCCTTCCCTCCCCATTGATCGCCACCAGCAGCTTAAACTCTCCTGATCCATAGTTCTAAAAAGATGATGAACTGATGGATCGGTATGGGGCCACCGGTGTTCTGCCAGGCTCCTGGTGCGCGATCTCATAGCTGCCTGATCCAACGACGAGATCGGGTCTGGCCTGTCTATCTCCCCTGCCCTGCAGATACTACTGCCGCGTTCAAGCAATAGTTGCTTGAGCTTCGGCCGGTTCATGCATGATTTCTTCCGAGGATAAACGCCTTGTGACGTTGTAGTTGAGGTCGCGAATCGTCGACTTTGATTTGTCACGTCGCGTGCCCGCGGTTTGGTTCTGGCCGCCACGGCCGGTCCTGGTGGGGAGTGTTGGTCGGGGCGGATAGGGCGGGTCTGCTAAATTTTAGGCGTCATAGTTCCCTTCCTAGAGATTCGCTCATCAGATCGGCCACGGGATAGACCATCGTCGCTACCTTTGCGTTCAGGTTGGAGTGTTTCGATGAACAATTGAATTGGTGGCAAGAGGTTAGTGCTGTTGTCCATTTTTCTGATGTTGTCCACGTTACGTGGACATTGACTATTTAATGGACAAGGTTCACAATTTGATTGTGTTCAAGTATGTGGAAAAAACAACCTATACGGACAACCTAACGTTGGGCGAAGATATGTCACTGAAACAGTATGAATCACAATCATTGCACAAGCTTGTGGAAATTTTGCAGCGAACCGCAGGCCTAACCATACAGGTGCTGGAAGATACTACTGCACGTGACCATGACGGCTACCTGCGCATTCGAACCGACGAAGGGCAGTGTTTTGATTTGCCTTACGAGGCCAAGGGGATTGTTGATCGCCGTGATCAGCTGTTGACTTTTAAGGCGTTGCAAAATGGGACTGTGCTGATTACCCGGTCCATGAGTAGTGCAATGGCTGAGCAGTGCCGCGAACTCAATATCCAATTTATTGATCATGCCGGTAACTGTTTCTTACGCCAGTCTGGACTCTACGTCTTCATTGTTGGGGTCAAAGACACTACGAAAGCAGAGCAAGTGGCTACTCGTGGACTAACGCCCGCTGCGCTGCGGGTTGTTTTTGCTATTTTGGCCCAACCCTCTATCCTGAATAGCAACGTGCGGCGAATTGCTGAG
The DNA here is from genome assembly GCF_002813325.1 of Janthinobacterium sp. 64. NCBI lineage: Bacteria > Pseudomonadati > Pseudomonadota > Betaproteobacteria > Burkholderiales > Oxalobacteraceae > Janthinobacterium > Janthinobacterium sp. 64. The sequence continues at coordinate 49,847 of NZ_PHUG01000002.1, forward strand.
GTATCCCTCGTTTCCCATGGCGCGGCTGGAGCAGCTTTAATCGTACTTGAGGAGATTGGGTTTTTCACCACAGCAGGAACGGGCCGTAGAGTACTGACTACGCCGGAACGATGGCTAGATGCCTGGACGGAAGGTTACTTAGGACGAATTCGCCCAAAACTTGAGAGACACAGGATGAGCTCCCCTGCCTCCTTGCCTGCAACTATTCAGCGAGTGAGCCCTCAGATACGTGAAGTAGCATTGGGAGGAGAGGCGGCGGCGGCATACCGTGATATGGGGCTGAAGCCTGGTACTCTCACGCTGTACATTGACCTCAATGAGCCGAACGTAATGCGTAACCTCGTGCAGGAGCTAAAGCTGCGTCGTGACCCCGAAGGAAAAATTGAAGTAGTCAACATGTTTTGGAATGCCAATGAGCTGCAAAGTTTCCCAACTGTACCCGACGCATTGATCTATGCCGATCTAATCGGTACTGGAGAGGAGCGAACGATGGAAATTGCCACCTACCTAAGAAAGGAAATTTGCAAATATGTTGCAAGTGAAGCCTAATGTCCCGCTAACAGACGTTCTACTCAGGTTGATCGGCGCACTTGATCAGGTGGCAAAGCAATTAAAGATTTCTTACTTCGTGATAGGAGCGACTGCGCGAGACATTTTAATGGAGCATGTATACGAGTTGGAAGCGGCGCGGGCAACAAGGGATGTTGATTTCGCCGTTGCAGTTTCTTCATGGGGCGAATTTGATCGTTTAAAGGCGCAACTGATCGCAACAGCCGGCTTTTTTCCAGGTGAGCATGCGCACCGTCTCACTTTCGGAGAGGGTATCGGTGCCTATCCCCTCGACCTAGTGCCGTTCGATGGCGTGGAGCAAGGCGGCGAAATAGCCTGGCCCCCAAAGGGTGAATTCGTGATGAATGTTTCCGGATACGTGGAGGCTTTTCATAGTGCACTTGACGTTGAGATCGCACCTGGCTTTAAGACGAAGGTCGTATCCCTACCTGCCATGGCTATACTCAAGATACTAGCCTGGAGCGATCGCCCTGAGGGCGATAAGCACGCATCTGATGTTTTATTGATTCTTCGAAACTATCACCAAGCTGGTCAATTTGATCGACTTTACGCGGAATGTATGGACCTGCTCGAGGCCCATGTTTATGACGTCGAACTATCCGGGGCTGCCCTACTTGGCCGGGATGCTCAACGTGACATCACTCAGGAAACAAGAGATCAAGTTATTGCTGTATTCGCAAACCAGAAGAACTTTGAGAAATTCAACTCTCAAATGATGAAATCACACACTGGTGACGTGGAGCGTACAACGCTTTTACTTAATGGTTTTCTCCAGGAACTGAATCGCTATTAGTAGTGCAGACTTGAATCGTGAATCGCCACCAGTAGCTCAGACTCGTCTGATTCATAGTTCTTGCAAGATGAAAAACCAATTGATTGTGTCGGGGGGCCTGGGCGTCCTGCGAAGCACCTGGTTTGCGATCTCACAGCTGCCTGATCCAACGACGAGATCGGGTCTGGCCTGACTATCCCCCCTGCCCTGCAGAGGCTCCTGTCGCGCTCCATCACATACGGCTTGAGCTTCGGACGGTTTCTGTATGAGCTTTCCGTGACCAAGCACTTTGTGACTTTGTAGTTGAGTTTTTGCGGGGCGCGGCACATTCGATTCGAGTCTACTTTACATTATTTTTGCTCTGCAGCAATATATTTAGATTAGAGTGTCGCAGCCACCGATTGAGTCCGCAGCCGCAGCTGCCTTTCAAATTCATTTAACTTAGACCTGATGGAAACTTTGAGCATAGTGGTGCTGGCATTAATTTTTTTGTCTTTACCTGTCACCATTGCATGCGGAATTCTTGTCGCGCGGCTAAAAATAATTCGCACGGGGGGGCATGGAGCGGCAGGATGCGTTCTACTCTATATTGCGCAAGGCCTGGGGCTGCCGATAGTCGTTGTTGCTCTGGTTTCTGCCTTTTTGATGCTCCTCTCCATTGGCGGTGGCCCTGCATGGATTTGGCCTATCTTTTTCTATGGTCTCGTCACCTACTTTGCCATTGGTTGGGCCCTGGCGTGGATAGCTGTGGGATGTTGGTTTCTTGCGAAGCATTCTCTTGCTAGGATGAATCGCCACTCGTAGCTTAGAATCTCCTGATCCATAGTTTTGAAAGATGGAAAACCGATGGATCCTATTAGGGACTTGGGTGTCCAGCCAGACACCAGGGCTGCGATCTCGTCGCTACCGTATCCAACGACGAGATCGGGTCTGACGTACCAATCGCCCTGTCCTGCAGCGGCTACTACCGCGCTCAGGCAAAAGCCGCTTGAGCTTCGGTGGATTCCACCATGAACACTTCCGTGGCTAAACCCCTTGCAACGTTAATCTCGGGTTCCACGGGGCACCGCGCAATCGATTCGAGTTATCTTTCGCATCATTTCTGTTCAGCAACGATACATTTAAGTTAAAGTGTTGCGTTGATAGATTGAGTCCGCAGCCACTAGCGATTATTGCGAATCAGAATGTTACCGCCGACGGCCGTTTAGCCGTAGTTGAACTTGGATGTTAGACGTTGGGTATGACGAAAATTTACTTCTTGGCGAAAGATCAGATTCAACCGCTCGTCTCTGGCTATGGTGCAGGCCTAGCAAGCGACATGATCACTGTCGATGGTCTTCCGGTATGTTTCATGTATCGAGAAAGTCCTAGACACGACCACGATAGTGGATGGTGCTTCATGTCAGGGCAAGAAACTGATGAGTACGCAAACGACATCGAAAATCTCGCATATTACAATATGAATACGATCGTCAATTATGATCGTTCCATTATTCCTTTGCTAGACGCTCCGATCGGCTCGGCATTCGAACGAAATTCCGGTGATGAAGATTTCGTAGAAATTTTAGACTGGAATTCTACCGAAGACTGAACGTATTCGGTGCAGAACGCCTTGCTGCGTAAAGCAATGTCGGATTTCCATCCTCTGGACTTCAGCTAGCGGCTATAACCGGACCTTCACTTACGACTATTTTTGAGCGATAAATGACTGTAGATTTTGCGCCGCTGCTACCGCGTGACAAGCACGACACTGAAAGTGCCGCAGCTCTCATAGTTGAACCGTCTAGAGTCATTTCTCGTCATCTGTCCTGATCTTTACCAAGTGACTACGTACATTTTCACATTCACAATAGAGGATGAAAGTTCATGGTTGGAAATCGGGATTATCAGAGAGCAGTAGAGGACGGTCGCCGGAATCAAGAGGTTAAGGTTCTTATCCAGAACTGGTGCGGCCATGCACGGATCGAGAAGTTTGGGGGCACCGGCATGATTGAAAAAATAACCGGATTCCCGATCGGCAATCACTCTATGGGTTGTGACCATGCCCCTCCAGCTAGAATGGCGACTCGGTTGCTCGAAGACGCAGCACTAGACTTCTATGATCATAATTGTGTAGGTTGCAAACTGCGTCACCCATTGCGCCTGCCAAATCTTGTCCAAGTTGTGCTAGAGCGGGACCGAAAGAAAGCTGAATGGGAAGCAGACAAGACACGGACGGAGAAGGCTCTCAACGACGCATTCGACTCGCGCCAAAGAATTAGAGATGGACTTCGTCTAGATGCAACCGCACCCGTTGCTGCTTTAATTGAAGACATCCAGTTATTGGATCAAAAGCGAACGCAGGATGCGGCTGAGAAGATTCTCGCGACCGCTAGTCTGGCTCCTGAAGTTTTCACCGGCGCTCTAGTCGAGCACCTTTTCAACTTGGTCGAAGCGAGCGAGACCTGGGCTTCGGATACTGCGCTCCGCTGCCTAAGTTTGCTTTCCGCTGACTACGAGCGACTTGTAGCGTGCGCGATGCATCGCATCTCAAGCGGAAGCGACTTAGCTATTGCTGGTGAGATTCTAGTTTCTCATCTTAATTTGGTTAAGGAAGAACAGGTTGGCGCTGCTGTAAAAAGCCTTTGTTTTTACGCGGCGCCTCCGCGTAATCAATTTGACTTCTCAGAGCCTGAGCGGCACCCTGAGCCACTGCAGGCGCTGGCGGTGATGTTTGCGAAGCCGGTCGAAAAAGCACTTGATACTTTGATTGGCAGCAGGGTGGCCAAGGATGTGAGTGTCGCAGCCAGAGTCATGCATTTGCTGTATGTCGACGTCACGTTTCCTGTAGGACTAGTGCGCGGCTTGGCCGCTAAGTTAGTGCGGATCGACACCTTGCTAGATAGCGATAGAGATTCGGAAATAGACGGCATCGCTCTTGATCTGAGTCGTGCGCTGGTCTCCGCCTTTCACGCTGATGACCAACAGGTGGATACGTTGCTTGCAAACTACTATACCAGTGCTTCTAGTATCGGAGAGGCACGTATCGCAGGCGTGTATTCTGATCTGCTGAGACTCCCCCAAAGTCGGTTCGATTCTGAAGAGCCAATCCTAAATCTCAAACCGTATGGAACAGCCCTTAGGCGGATTTTACAATGGGCCTCTGTTAGCCAAAATACCGAAGTGCTCAAGGAGGTTCATGAGGCGTTGAGACACTTTCCTGACCAACTCGCTCCGGTCGTAACTGAGCAGATTGAGTTCCTGCTGGGCACCGCTGCATTGGTGGACCAAGCACTTCAGAATTTAATGGATTCCAAAATCGCACCTGAAGATGCGGATAACTTTCTTGCACACTTGGAGCGTGACAGCAAAATTCAGCAAGTTGCTGGACTACGCGCTGCCATCCTTGAATGGGTGAGCAGCGCAGCAGCAGTGAATTCGATTGCTGCTGATAACTTCATCAGCTTCATCAACAGCGATGTGCCGTGGCCAGAGCAGTTTCGCAGCGCCCTCGTTAAGGCGCTGCCGCCGCTTATGAAAACAGGAGCGTCAGTTAATGCAGTCCTTCCTTACCTTTACGGAGCATTGGTCGGCGAGTCGGCATTAGTAAGGATGGCGGGAGCGCGCGCATTGCAGGAGTTGCGTAGTTCTCGTGTGAAGGACCTTCCGTCCTTGGTACATGACGCATTCCTCTTATTGCTAGCCGACCCCATCAAAGGGGTGCATCAATCCGCAGTTAATACGTTAACCCGCATCTCGCTTCCTGAGGAATATGGCCGCCAAATTAACCTGCGATTGCTGAATATCTTTGAAGCCTATTCGCAATCCATCGGTGAGGATGCGGAGTTTCTCGTCACTTGCGTTGATTTGTTGGTTAGCAGACTGCATAAGGACGTGTCTGCTCTTGCTAAATGGGGACCCATTTTTATTGCGGTTTTGTTGAATCTTGATGCGGCAACAGTTCTGAGGCGAAGTCATTTGTGGATGTTAAAGCGCCTCATACACGTTGAAGGCTTTCCTGATTTATTGCTTAGACTTTTACAGTATGCCCGGGAAGTCGAGCACCATGATGAAGAATTAGTCACGTTGTTACGTGAACTTCCTGAGAGTGGAGTGCAACTTATCCAGGATAAGTTAGCGAACTTTTGCCAGGATTTGGCATTCGGTCGAGTACTTGGCGCAGCCTGCATCGAGGTGTTAACCGCAGCAGATGCGTGGGATGCTGCCGTCGAAGTTGCCAATCAGTCGCATCAATCGTTAGGCGATTCTATTCAGATGAAGGTCCGCAAACAATACGCAGAGTTGACATTGCTAGCGACAAAGTTGGAGCAGCACTTGGCAAAAGGGGCTGTTCCGGAAGCACTCGAATGTAGTGACAAATGGCACAGGGTATTACGAGGGATTCAAAAATCCAGAGGAAATCAATGAGGCATAACTTTGTGTCGCCTGAAGTCTTGGCATCGCGGTTCACCGCCATGGAAGCGCTGCTGCGATTTCCCGCAACCGTTGGGGCTCTTGACCTGAATTCCGTGGCCGGCGATCTCGATTCGATCTCCGCATCACTTTCGAGCTCGAACGCCGCCGTCGCGTATGCTGCATTCGCTGGGATGACTCGCATCGCTGGGACTCTAGCACAATGGCACGACGCAGTAATAGGTGCGCTCCCTGATGCGGATCGGTTCTTGCGAAGCGCAAAGGCACGTTATCAACCATGGCTGAGAGAGTACGAAAGCCAGTGTGCGGCAAATAAATTTGTTCATGCTAGCGCCTCATTACCGGATGTATCAAGCTTAGACGATGCTGTGCGGTTTGTTAACGCAATTGGCGCGGTTCCTTTACCCATTGGGGTGCTGGCTCAAGACCGACCTTTTGCCGGAGATTACGGAGCTCAGTCTAAAACTGAATCAGAAGCTGAGCCACTTCAGCTTACAGTCGCTTTTCTAAAATTTGAAATTGACTCAGTAGGCGTGCAGGACATACACCAACTAACGCCGGGAGAGGTGCACGACCTGGAGCTCGAAATTCGGGTATCGAGGTGGCCTGTGGAACAGAGTGAGTTGAAATTGATACCGTACTCTGTCGAACTGGCTTCTACTTACGATTTCCCTAGTTTCAGTTTTCCTCGTCCTCACGGTGAGCCGCCCTATATCCTCCGTCAGCGCGGCCGAGCCCTTTTAAAGGCTACTCAAGGATTGCACGCTAGGCCATTCGAATTTAAGTACGCGGCAGAGTTCTTACCACCTAAGACTGAGCAGCCCGTTGCCGTTGTTGGGCATCGCACCCTTCTGATTGATGGGACTGATCCATCACGCACCATCTGCGGCTATCCGGCGATGGATCAGCGCCTGCTTGAAGTTCGTAACACTCTGCGTAGAACGCCGCAGCTGCCGGAGTTGGAGTTGCGAGACTTTCTAATGGTTCTTGCTCCGCTTTTTAATCTCGCCGGCAGTGCCGTTCAGGATGCACTGTTCCCAGGGAAGCATTCTGAAGCCGAGTTTCAACAGGAGGTACGAGCCGCGTTGCGACGAGTTCCGTCAATAGGCGTCGAACTGGAGGAACATGCCAGCGCTGCGGGTGGCATCACGGATTTGTCCTTTAGGGGAATTCCCATAGAGCTGAAGGTCGAACGCTCTGTTCTTTTTTCACTGCAGAAGGCAGGGCGATTTCTCTCGCAAACGGCTTCCTATGCAGTCGCAAAAGGGAAGACGACAGGGGTGCTCTGCATCTTGGATTGCAGTGAAAAGAATGGCCCACCACGTGATCCCGCGCAATTGATCGCAATTCAATCCGCTGAAAATGGAGTACGAATTTGTGTACTGGTGGTGCAGGGAAATCTGCTAAAGCCGAGTGCTCTTTCCCGGTAGATTCGGTCATGTGTGAGTATTTCCATATGAACCTATGTATTCACGCTCACTCCACCAGAGTTCAGTACTTTCGTTGCCTTCGTTATACATGCGCCGAATGGCTTATGTGCAATCGTGATCTGAGTCACCACAAGTAGCTAGGACAATCCTGATCCATAGTTCTCGGAAGATGAAAGATCGATGGATCGTGTTAGGGTTTGGGTGTCCTGCCAGACTCCTGGTGTGCGATCTCGTAGCTTGGCTGATCGACCAACGACCTAGACGCTGGCCTGTCTATCCCCTGCCCTGCAGAGACTCCAGCGGCGCTCAAGCAAGAGTTGCTTGGGCTTCGTCGGGTTGCACTAAACACTTTGCGACGTTGTAGCTGAGGTTTTACGGGGCGCCGACTTTGACTTGATGCGTTGCCGGTGCTAGAAGTTTTTGGGGTCGCCGCCACCGCCGGTCCAAGCGTTTGAACGTCGATCGGTACTGCAACGCATCGTGCTGGTCGCGATACATTGGGGCGTGCGATCGCACTGCCCGTTTTCGCTGATTAGGTCACGCCGATTTGGATCGGTTATATGTCACGCCATGCCCCACGCCTTCATGCCAATCAAGCATGGCGGTAGATCGACAAAGTATTCCGTCATCTCCATCGATCCAGATTATTGCGCAGCACGGCTTTACTCTGAGCATCTACGCCATGAACCAGAAAAACGTTCTTTGCAAGATCAATGCCTGCGGCAATCATCTTCATGGTGGACGCTCCTTTCGGTTAAGGGGATATCACCCCTATTTGGGCACCTCGATGCCGTTTGAAAGAGGGCATCCATTCCATTAGAGCCGTTGCCATTCCCTGACTTTACTCAACGCTGTACACAGTACACAGTACACAGGTCGGACGGCTGGCCGCTTATCAACGAGGAGCGGTAGAATCAAGTGACTATGTGAGCGCGATTTGCTCGATATTGTGTTGGGCTAGCCGCGTGGCAGTTCACGAACAGCCGCTGACCGGAGCCATCACCGACGCAGTTGTTTAAAGTAAGAGAACTGCTTTGATCTCGTCCATGGTTTCGTCGCACAGCTCGACAAATTTCGCAGCTTTGTGTTCGTCACGGGACTCTTCGGTCGGATGCTTGTAATGCCCGTGTGTCCCGGCCGAGAAGAAAGCATGCGCATTAGGAGAGTGCGCAGTTACCACGTTATTCGCACTTTCCTTGTCGCCGTGATGAGGGACTATCACGGCCTTGTATCGTTGCTTGTGCAGGTCTTTGATGCGCGGGGACGAATCGGACGCGAAACGGCTGTAAACGTAGTCACCTGGTGCGAGCACACGTTGCCCGTCGCGCACGAACACCGCAACGATGCAATTGCCGTTAGAATCAAGGGTGCTCGGATTTGCCCTGATGAGCTCTAGGGATGTGTTGGCGGCCAATGTTACTGTCGTTGACGAAGTGTCGACGCACTTGCTGATGACTTCCTTGTCTTTGAACAGGAGGTGGCTCACACCGGCGGGTACCAAAATTGCGCTTACTTTTTTGCGAAGGCCAGCGTCCCAGGCAAGCAGCTTCCAATGGTCGTAGTCCGTGTGGGATGCCACCATCACGAGATCTGTCAGCGGTTGGACTTTAGCGGTGAGGTCGTTGCTCATTATGTTGGACTTATCAAGGTAGCGTTTGCGCGTGACTGGCTTGCCGGCACCAGCGTCGAGCAACCACCCTTTCCGTCCGTTGTCGATCAACGAGCACATACCTTGCCCAACATGAAACGCGTGAAACGTGTAGGGAGCGGAGCGGTTCACCGTACCTGCGGAACCATGCTGATATCGCGTGCCGGTGAAAGCCTTGACGGAAGTCAACGGCTGCGAAACGAACGCTCCCATCTTCGAGGTACACGGGCGCGCTTGTAACTGAATGCCACCGCTTGGAAGCCGTGCGTCGTCCGCGCTTACCGGTTCGACTCTGATGATATCTATATAAGTGGGCCCATCCATGGAGAAGGTTGGATAGTAGTAATCTGCAGACGACTTTCTAACCTCGATATCGACACGAAACCACTGTCGGCTTCGAAGATACTGCGTTTCGAGATCTTTGATCTTCGCAAGTTGTCCCATAACCTCCCACCAACGAGTAAGGCCTAGCTGTTGCCGGAAATAGCGCCAAAAGTCCAGGTCGATCACATATGTGGTAACACCGTCTTTCCCGTCGTTTATCAAGCTGTGGAAATCACTCTCGTCGATCCCAATGAGGCGAACGCAGCGACCGTGTCTAGCATATTCTTTTGTACCGAAATACGTCTCCACCTGACAGAAGAATGCCTTCTCTTCTCTTCGCCGGCGTCGGCGAAATTTAGACGAATCTGCTGCCATCATCTTTCTCCATGGTAGGGGCTATCTGAAGGAACGTTTGCCGGTAGGTATCGGACGTTCATTTCACAAACTCAATGAACTGCCTGATCTTAGCAGTTTAGTTTCGTGCGATCATATTGCTCGTCGCAGCATGGCCCTATTCCGTGCCAGAGCCGTGCTTGACGAGTTGATCGGCGGTTTGCCACCGCGATCGTCCCATCGGTTGCAGCACACCGCATAAACTTCAGTCCATGAGCTCGCGCATTCCCCCCAAAGCCCGAACCAACCCGAAAATCCGCCAGGAAATCAAGAACTCCGGTCTGTCCGACCGCTAGACCGCCAAGGATGCAGACAAGGTCTATGCCCCGCATGCTGCCACGCAGCCGTGGCATCGCTCCACGCATAGCCCGCTACGGCATCGAGTCGCGCGAACGCCTTGGTAAATGGCGTCGTCGAACGCACTTTAGGTTGGCTCCATCGTTTCCGCTGGCTGCGTATCCGCTACGAGCGCCGTGCCGATATCCACCAGGCGTCTCTCTCACTTGCCTGCCTACTCATCTGCTGGAGATACATTCAGCGGTTTTGTTAGGCGTTCTTAGTCTCGCCAGGACGCTTGCACCGCTACAGAACGCCCCCCCCCGTCAATCATCGCCTAACGCCCCTCTTGGAGCGTTTCATGCGACTAGCTGCGTGCGTACCGCACTGACGACTACCCTGCCAAGCGACACCAAGTACCCGGTGCTGCGCGCGAACGTCGCGCCCTGACTGGGTTTAACAGCCTGCCCGGGATTTAGCGCACAGCCACTGCCGGACGGGCTTGCGGTCGAGGCGGGTAAAGTTTTGTATGCCGTCCACGCAGGCATCGCCAGAGCCGCCATCGCGTTCGAACACTGCGCTGGCGATGGCGACAAGTTCAAAGGGCGAGGCATTGCGTCCGTCGAGATTACCGACAAAGACAGGCCCGCCCGAGTCGCCAAAGCAGATCCGTCCCTCCGGCTTGGGCGCGGCTTCCGAATGGGCAGTCAGCATGATACCGCTGCCATCAGTTTGCACAAGGTCCTTGCGCACGCCTATCTCGAGCAGCAATTCGCCGATGGCTGCCTTGGCATTCGACCGGCCATATCCAGCCAGCGTGAGAGGTGGCGAGATGGGCGCGCTTGCCGGGATCGTCAGCGCATGCTGCGCCGGCACCTCGCCTGTGCCAAGGGCAAGCAGCGCGACGTCGTTGCCGATGGCGATCTGGTGCCACATTGCCAGTTCCGACTTGGGAAAGGCGATGCCCTGCGTTTCACCGAACCAGGCCATTGCTGGCGCCACGGGACGATGCAGCATATTCCGACTCTCCCTGCCGTCATCGCGAACAAGCGTCTCCGTACCGCCCTGGAAGGGAAAGAACACGCCCAAATCGGCGAATGGGATACGCGCCTTCTTGTCCGCGCCGAGAAAGCAGTGGGTTGCCGTGAGGAACCAGTCTTTCGCGATCAAGGTGCCGGAACAGATGATCTTGTAAGGCTTGCTTGAAATATTGGCCAGCACGCCCACGCCGGCGAACGCCCTACGCGCCACCGTCTCCGTACTGCGGCCAGTATCCGGATAGAACTTGACGAGGCCTGTCGCGATGGGAGCCAGGCCCGGGCCATCGTCGGAAGTCTTGGGATTCATGATCTGGTAGATTTCATTGTTGCGGATATTGGCCTTGTCGAGCAGTGATAAAAGCAGCTCGATCGCCTTCATGTCGAGCGTGTCCTGTACGGCTTTCATCCGCAACTGCGATTTATCGACACCAGCAATGTCCTGGAGGATATCGTCAGGAATGCTGCTGCTGGCAAGGGCATGCAGTTCCAGGCGGGCGCGCAAGCGCTGTTCGAGCAACACCTTGCGTTCTAGTAGCAACCGGGCGCCGGCCGCTGGACGCTGCGTACCGAGCAGGGTGTCGGCATCGACATTGAATTTGTCGAGCACGCGCTTGTTCCCAACTTGCCCAATGGCCCTGCTCAACTGCTCATTTACGTTGTCCGCGGCCAAGCGCACCTCCAACCGCTTTGCCAGGCTGGCCTTGACGGCCTTCTGGGCGTCGGCGGGCATGGATTCTAGCTGCGGTGTTTGTGCGCCGGCACCGGCCGACAACACGCACGCTGCGAGAAAGGCGAACCTCCTCATGGCGCGTCAGCCTTGAGCTTTTCCAGCTCGCGACGCCGCTTCTCGAGTTCGATCTTCTTCTTGATCAAAGTGGTTTCCAGCTCGGCTGTATCGATTTGCTGCTGCAGCGGGTCTTTGCCGCCGGCCTTGGCCAGGTCGAGCGCGCGCTTCTTGTCGAGAACTTGAATCTGGGCATCGTACATGGCGATTTCCTCTGTCCGGTCCTTCTTGACCTTGTCGTCGGCCGCCTTTTCCTTGTCCAGCCTTGCCTTCTCGCGCAGGCCGACAATGTCCAGGTAGGTTTTTGACAGATTCTGGGTCGCGTTCATGCCCCGCTCGGCCGCCGCGGCCTGGGCGGCTAACTCCAGCGTGGCCAGCGCACCGTCGTCGGCGAAGGTCACTTTTAGGCTGTTCTTGTCAAACGGGCCGTTCGTCAGCGACAGGGCGGCTATAGTGCCAAACTGGGGAACGGAGATCCAGCGCTCGCCCGTGAAGTCATTGGGCATGCCATCGCCCTTGGATATGCCTAGCTGTGCCAGCACGGGCAAGCGGTATAGGATGCCGCCTGCCGGCGGCACCTTGTCCTGCGTCTTGGTGCGCATGCTGCCTGCCGCCGGATTGATGCAGACCTCGGCCGTGAAGGGCTGGTCGTTCTCGCCCATCAGCTTTTGCAGATTGGCCATTTCGTCGCGCTCGGCCTGAACGGCGGCACTGTCGGCAAACTGGTTGAAATAGCTCGCATAACCTAGCCTCGGGCTGGCGCACCTGGCCTCGAACGTGGGAACAAAGTTCACCTGTACCTGCGCCGTCAGAATCTTGAGCGTCTTGGCGATTTTTTCCTGTAGCGCTGGCGTGGCTAGTTCCTTGTCTTTCGCCGCCTCGGTCAGTTTGGCCAGCGCTGCCGTCTTGGTGTCGAAGTCGGTCTTCAATACGGCGGTGGCCGGCGCTGCCGCTAGCTTGGCCTTGGCCGCTTCCAGGTCTGTCTTGGCCTCGTCGAGGCTTTGGAACAAGGCCTGCAATTCCTTGTCGTTGCGCTTGGCTGCCGGCAGGCCTGCGCGCGCCTCAGCGAGGCTGGTGAAGGTGCGAATAATGACCGCAGGACAGTCCTCGTCCTTGTCCTTGCTTTCCGAGGACACACCTACGCCCGGCACGCCGATCGACGCCTTCGCCAGGTTCAGCGCGATACCGCCAATCGCGCCCATGACTTCGGCGCTGCGGTCGTCCGCCGTCGTATTGATTGACTTAAACATGCCCGATGGGTGCATCTCGATATTGGCCGACGTGATTTTCAGCTTTGAATTGAGCTTGGTGTAGTCGAAGACATGCTGCTGTTCCCCGTCCGGCACGAACTTGTACTTGACCGCAGCTTCGGCGATGTCGTACGCGAACACGATTTTCTTTTTTATCAGCTTGCAGGAGGAGGGCACAAACGAGAGTGAGGCCTCTACCGCGGTGGCCGGCAAAGAATAGAGCACTCCGCTCGCAATCTTGTCATCGCCACTATCGACCTTGCTGGACTGGATGGTAGTGGTGCAGGAGGCGAGAGGAAAGGCAAGCAGGACAAGCAGCGCGCGCATGGGAGCTCCGTCAAATAGGTTGGTTTACCAAGTTGCCAACTTGACAGTCTATCGCTTGAAATTCCTTAGATACTCACCCATTATCACTGTTGTAAAAAAGCTCAGTTTGACCCGACTATTTGGCGGACAGCTCCCATCCATTCAGAGAAGCAAGAGTGCATCCGGGTCTGGTATGGAAACGCGTAGCTGATTTGCTGCTTCTACCAATTCTTCCTCTAAGGAGATAATGCGCAGTTTGAGTGCGCCGTCATGACAAACTGACCGGTCATTACGCTTCGCTTCCAAGCGGATTGACTGTTGGAGCGACGACTGTGAAGCCGTGATGTTCGAGAACAGCCCGGCACACGGCGAGGAAGGCTGGTACATCCAAGTCGTGTTTGGCATCGTTGACGCGCCAGCCACAGATTTTGAAGTCAGCCGGGCCGAGGCCGTCGCCGACGTGGTCGACCGTTGGCAGCAGGGCGAAGTCGTGTTTGTAGGTCCGGCCGCCCTCTGCAGAGTCGGCGTTATCGTAGGTGCTTAATAACGTCCAGTCGAGCGGCTCGCCGCTATAGGCGTCACACCCAATGCTTGCCCCCACTGCCGCGTGAATAGCGATCCGGTAAGCTTCGCCGATCGCGGTGGCATTGCCACGCTTGCGGTCGCGCTTTACATGGGCCTGCGCCTTGTGTACCAGCCAGCGCTGGTAGGCCGTTGGTTCGACGACGCCGACAAGGAAGGTGGGAAGCGCGTATTTTCTTGGCACGGTATCTCCATCATGTTTCTTGAGGACATGATACCCGACTGCCCCGCATAAATATAATGCTGGTTCGGCAACACGGTCCTAAGGACTGCGCGACCTTGGCCCAGTCCGACTATGCACCAGACCGGATCTGCCATGCATCAAAAAAAGATCCATTTTCGGAATCAAGACTTACCTAAGGGCTCGATGGCACCTCGTCTGTCGGCGTGGGTAGCCGCAGAGCCATTGGGCAGCACACATTTCGGACCAGATTTAGGACATCAGACCAACTTGAAACCACTCCAAGCCGCTGCCACGATGCCGACAACCGCGATAGCGACCCCAGCAGGGCGATTCCTTAGCCACGCACTGGCAATCCACCTGACGGGATGGCGCTCGGCAAAACGCAGTTCGTCGTAAAGCTCCTTGAAATCCCGAACTTGCATATGCGCTGTGACTGCCATTTCCTCTGCGTCCGAGAGCGCCGCGCGCAGATAGCGAGGTAGATCATGCTCGGTGATTGTTTGAGCCCAAGTCGTCACTTCCTTGAGGTTGCCTGCAAGGATGGAACGCGATACGCCAGCGGACTTGTCCTTGTCCGTAAAGTCAAATTCCAATCCAAACCTTTCATAGAATCGATTTCGTCGGATCCTGTTTTGCGGATCGTCAGCATCACCGGCCAATAGAGTCACTTCCCGCACGGGGGTATCAGGCCATTGTTTCGCCCATGCTACAATTTCATTCATCAAATAGGTCCCCAGCCACCCTCCCCTCAACCGTGGCGGGTCTACTCTGACATATCCGCCTGTGCTCAGGCTAGAGGAGGTGATCGAAATACCGTCGAAAACCTTGTCGTAAAAGCCCAGGAATTCGCCATCCGGGATATCGGAAGCAGTTCCGGCGCTTAGATCCCAATAGAAAACGCTGATCTTGCCGCGATGGACTTCATTGGTGCGTGGATCCCGCTCCAGCTCCTCCTTCCTTTCGACAAGTATCCAGTCGACGCGCCCAGCATCTGTGGAGTCAGCGACGCGCTTGATCTCAAGCACGCGGACATCAGGCTTCCTGCGAGTTTGTCCATGGCCCTGGGGCCGGAATGATGAAGTGATCAAGGTTATTCCAAAAAAGTTGTTTCCATCAACGCCCGACCGCTAAAAATCGATCCACGCAGCCGTGAGATTCAGTTTCAGTTGAAAGTTGACGCGGCCAGCGGCCGCAAAGCGTCATCGCAAGCGGCTGCCTGTATCGGCTTTACCTCTTCAACTTGCTCTTTTCCGCCTCGACGTCCGCCCGCTCCGCACTTCGAGTCCAATCCTCGGAGATTGCTGTCAGCATCGCTGATGTTCGGCGGTACTTCAGCGTCGCGTCTGCCCATGCTTTGTAACGCGTCGCAAGCTGGTACTCCTGCTCTCCGCCCTCGTTGATGCCCTTACTATATGCGCCACGCTTATTGAAGCACTCGATCATAAGTCCACTTTCGATCTGCACAGACGCCTCCGCTTCGATCACTTTGCATACTGCTGAAGGAGGCCAGAAGTGTTCGTCGACGTCTTGAGGAGCATAAGCCAGAACGAAACCAATCCGGTTATCCCCAATATCAACGAGATCCTTGGCTGCAGCCAGAACTCTTACAGTCTTCACCCAATCGGATAGCATATTCGCGTCGATCTTCCCGTCAAGCAAACCAGGCACAATCTTGAATTCCGAAAGCAAGTCGTACGATGTATTTGCCCGCGCCTTCGCCTCCTCAGTGAGAATTTGATCGGCGGGCGCGCTTTTGCCCCTGAAAACATGGGACAGCACATCGACGAACATCTCAGGGTCTGATGCCAACAAATCGTAGATGACCAATGGTTCTCGCTCTTGACGCAACAGTGGCAAGTAGGCGTATTCCGCATTGGCGATCTGCCTCTTTTCGACATCACTGCGCGTTCGCAGTTCCTTCAATGCCAGCCCGATGTAATAGGGAAGCATGTTCCCCATGCGCTCGAATCCCTCGGCCGCCTGGCCAACACCCGAGGCAAGCATGTCCATCAGCAGGCCCGACGGTACGTCTTTACTTCTCCTCTGCATCCAGCCCAGTACTTCAATGTCCCGACCAACGCTTCGGTATTGGTCGATCGCAAACAGAAGATCGTCCACGGATCCTTCGATGGGCAACATGCTCAGGTGATGCCAATATTGTTCCCGCACCTCGCCGCCGAGGACTTCGACATAGGCCCAAGTCTCCCGAGTGCTTGGCCAACCTAGTAGGAGTTTGGCCTTTGCCGTGTTATCCGGGACTTGCGACAGAACACGATCCTGGAAGCGGTTCATCCATTGGTCGCCGAATCTGTTGAAACCATGTGTCGAGACGTAATATGCAAGGCTCGGTGGTGCGTTAGGGTCCAGAGCACCCTCCATCAACTCGAACATTTGCTCGAGTGAACACGGAATCTGACCCAAGGTTTGGCCGAGAAGTTCCGGCAATTTAACCATCTTCGCGAGCTTCAGAATGCCAGGCACGCCGTCTCGCCCAAGCACGCGCTGGAGGACGTCCTTGCGCAAGTTTTGTGAGTCGTCGAGCACTTCTGCACCCGGGATGTATTTGCCAACATGCGGCGTCCAGTCATCAAAAGCATGGCGGTCAGACACAAGAGGATCGGTAGGACGATGACGTTCGACCAGATCTTTCATAGCGGCAAGCTCCTCGCCTCTCAACGCCCAGTCAGAACCACCGAAGTATTCATTGCGCGTCGCCTCATCTTTGAGGGCATGCCAAATCGCATTGCCTTCAGCAACACTGTGTGCAACGAGATAGCTGTCGATGTGGGCGAGCACCTTCGCCCGATTTAACGGCTGTAATTTGCCGATCTTGTTGACAAAGGTTCCTAGACGGTCCTCGTCGTCGCCAGCTGCGGCAAGCGCTCGCTCGACGACCGCGGTTTCAAAGTCCCACACCAATCCGTAAGTAATCTCTTCGAGCTTTTCCGGCGCCAGGTCGCGTAGCTTTGGATGCTGGGTAGGAGTGGTCGAGTCCATACTTGAGGGTAGAAGCTTTTTTAGCAGTTGCCACCCGACCTCGGGACATTCCGCCAAGACTGCATCAAGGCATGCGATGCGCTGAGGCTGCAATGCATATGTGTTGGGCGCCCACCCCAATAAAATGTCGCGCAGGCTGTTGATGGGTCGGTTGACGTGATTCGATTCCGGTTCCGGATCCAGTTGTCCAAGCTTGGCCAAGACCACTGCGGCACGGTTTAGATATCGGGGGTCCCAGGCTATAGTCTCCAACGCCCAAAGAAAACGTACATGTGGACTAGACGGGCCGAAAAAGTGCTTTTCCTCTGACTCAAAGATCTGTGCCAACTGCTCCGGGGCGCCCGCGAGCATAGACTCGAGGGCCTGCAAAAAAGGGTTTGGGGCGGCCTCCGCGATCAACGCGGTCTGGTCGCCAAGGCGTACTATCGAATGGTGCAGTCTCCCCCATTCGGGCAACGCATTAATCACATCGTCGACGTACCTCTGCGGCGACTTACCCTTGACGTGCAGGTCTGCCACCTCATGCATTGACGCGATGATCAGCAGTGTTAACGCAAGACCATCGCGTAACCATTGACTGTAGTCTGACGACGCAAGTCTAGCCTGATTGAATTTTTGCTCTCGAGACGGCTGTTCGGGCTGTGTGCCGAAGACCTTGACGATGGCATCGCGTAGCCGCGTCAGGTCGTCATCGGTAAGCTGCCGGCCGTAGAAATAGAAGGCGTCCACCGGTGCGCGGACCTGCCACACCTCAGCCTCTCTGTCGACAGGGCGATCTGGCATGCCGAGCGTGGGCATTAGGATCCCCTCAAGCATGCCATAGGTGGCATAGCCGCCAAGTTCTTTGAGCACATCGCAGTCGGCGGGGACGTCGCTAGACCAACCACCGGCGAGAAGCGCTGGTTTAAGTGCAGTCGCATGCCCCACCCATACGGGATCGGCAACGGGCGCATTTTTGATCAGGCGTTTCAGGATAGTCAGGCTGCGTCCACAGCGATGTGCCAGCTCGTATCCCTGCCCATGATCAAGACCCATATCGATGAAGCCGGGCACCATGCCTGAAGCCGTCGGCCGTTTTAGCACGGGGCCGCGCCTGGCCTGTGCGCCCGTTGCAGCGGACAACGTGGGGCAATTCTTGGAGAGCATTCCTGCTAGTGATTCGGCAGTGCCCGTAGCGATGAAGGCCATATTGGATTTCATCGCTAAGAAGCGGGCGGCGGCATCGGTGCGAACGATCAACGTCCTGGACTCCAGCGATTCACGCACGCTAGGCTCCGCACGGCGGATCGCCGCAACCGCAAAAGCTATAACTTCCTCGGACGTCTCGGCGCCAAGCATGAAGGATTCGGGTTGCCCGAGAAGTTTGGCAATCAGCGCGTCGGCCTCCTGCTGTCTATCAGCGATGACAAGTTTCTCACTGAGCTGCGGCTTATACTGTGTACTGAATTCCTCCCAATACTCGTCGGTGCTCAAGGCATCATGTTTCGGAGCTAACTTAAGGACATCACGAGCGTAACGAGCAGCAATGGCCGGATGATCGTCGAGCCAGTGGACCAACGACGAACCGTCAAGGTATCGGACATCCTTCCACTTCCCTTCGTTACGGCGCTCATCCTCCCATTCGGGGATCTTTTTAGCGGGCGTGTCCCAACATTCCAGATTGACTAGGACGAGCGTATTCTCGGCCATCTCGGCATCCGAGGTTTGGCCGGTCCGCTTGTTATAGTCATTGTCGGCCTTCTTAGCACCAGGACCGGTACCAAATTCCCATTTGGACTTACCCTCTGGAACGAGGCCCTTCGCCATTTCCGTTTCCAGGTCGCCATCCCACCCGCGAACCTGACTGGCCTCGCCATTTGGGAAGCGAAATCGCGACGCATCGACGATCGTAGCGCGGATCAGGTCTGACACCATGGCCGGCAACTTCTCGCGAGCGTTCAGGAGGCTTGCCCAATTATCTAGGGCGATTGTGTCGATCCATTGCATGCCGCTCTCTCTTCTCTTATGGCGCGTAGCGCCTTCGATATTAATTGATTAACGCGCGTTGAGAACTCTGAATCCACCTCGATGCGTCAGCCACTTATTTGACCGCGCAATCGTACACCGTCGATGTTCTCTGCAACAGAGTTTTCTATGACTTGAATCGCCATCTTTAGCTTAGGCCCTCTTGAGTCATGGTTTTAAAGCGATGAAAAACCGATCGATCGTGTTAGGGGCCAGTGTGTCCTTCCAATCTCGTAGCGGCCTGATTGGACGACGAAATTGGGTTTGACCTGTCTATCGCCCCTACCCTGCACAGACTCCTCCCGCGCTCTAGCAAAAGCTGACCTCCCCTACCTAAAACTGCCAGCCATGGATTGCATATCCAACCGAGGCAACAGCGGAACTCCTGCTTTTGCGCGCGATAGCGGCACAGTTGGCTACGATAGACTAGGCCGTCTTCTGCTTCGTGCGCTCGGCCAGATCGGGGACTTTGCATGCTGGCGGTGGAGTTGCGATCACGGCTGACGCGACATGGCACCTGACGGTGTCACGCAAAAACAGAAGTTTGCCATGGCCGCTTAAGCTCTACTTTTAGAGCCCTCTAAAAATGGGGGGATTACCTTGAGCCGCACGACGCCCAACGCGCGTAGGGCGCGACGAATCGTTGCTGCGCACACGCGCAGACCGCAGCGGTGATGCAGCTCGTCGGCAATTTCCTGCAAGCTGGCCTGGGCGCGCTCCTGCACAATTTCGTGCAAAACTGCGATTTGCTCAGGCTTCAACGCTGGTGGTCTGCCGCCGGCACAGCTTGACGGCTCAGTGCCGTCGAGTGGATGTGTCGTTGCTATGGCATGCTCCCTCCACATCGAGATAACATGCCACAACTTCGTTGTTGATTTTGTCTACGCGCTCTAAGTTATAACTTGAAAAAGCCCATGCTGATGCAAATCCCATAGGAATTACATGATAACTTGATAATTTTTCAGCTGAGCTAACAGTTGATAGACTTCGCCTGCTCAGCGTCCCGGCACTCATCGTTGAATTGCTTACAAATGTGGTGAAAAAAAGGAACGAGGGAAGTCTCGCTCGTAGGCATCTAAACTAGTGTGTTCGTTTGCCGGACTACAACATATCAGGCTTTTCCCTGGTCCGGATGGCCCTCATCCGGCGTCGCCGCCGATGGGGGCAAAAAATGCAAATTGATTAGAAGGTGATAGAAAACAATGTCTTTGCGGTCCCGCCGACGGGTTTCCGTTCCCAACCAAATGTGGTCGGTGTCGCATAAAGCTTTCACGCCACCGAACGAATCCCCGGCGACTGTATAGCCAGCGTATTGATGTTTCGAAACGTAAGGACCATATCCGGTAACGAGCTCGGAGAAATTTTCAACATCACAGTATCCAACCATGAATACTGGACTCAGGGACTCGGCGTCATAACCCGCAATCTTGTTTAGATGCTGAGAAATAACCGTCGTGTCGAGTGAGAATAGGCGGAACGCTTCGAGTATCGCGAGCCGCGTATTGTCGCTTGAGGTGATAAAGCCGTCGATCTCACCTGGGTTTTTACCGCTCGCTGATTGACCTCCTCGTTTTTGATCTCTAAAGCCTACCCGCGCTTGCGACATCCTAAGATCAAACAATGAGGTAAACCAATCATTGATCCAATCTTCCAATATTATCCGGTACGTCGTTTTTCCTTTTGCATTGTCTTCGACTTGTAAATTACGTTTACGCAGCACAAGTTCGCGAGCTACCGCCAGTACCGCGTCCTTTAGGTATTCGTGTGGTGGCTGGCCTTTGCTGACAATTTCGACGTAGGTTTCAAAATTTTTGGAAATAACCTGCCCGTAGTGTTTCTGGAGCTGCAGAGTTGAGCGCTGAGATCCCTCATTTAACAGCTGAATCAGGTCTTTCATGGAAGGCTGATCCGCCTCCATTTTGACGAGTTCAGAGATCAAGTCATCAATGCCCAAGTCATCAGGTGTCAACTGATTTAGCTGCTGATAACGTGCCAGTACCTTTCGCACAGTGAAGGAATCACGACGGGCTATAAGCGCGCTGCAATAGGGTTTAAGAATCTGAAGCCGCGTATGCTGTTCAACAGAAAGCCTCATCCAAAAACTTTCGATATCTGGAGCACCGATCAGCCGGTATGCGTCCAGAATAGTGGCCACCCAGATTTCGCTCATCTGCTCAGGCTCTATGCTTCCTGCACGATCAAGGAAGTAGGCTAAAGCGTGCTGAAGACGGGTTTTGTCTTTGTCCAACGCGTACAATTTTAGGTGTCCGTAAAATAATACGAAACCATGGTGATCGCGCTTGGTTTGCCGGTAGAGGGCATCCATGAACCGGATGCTCTTTGCGGGATCAGCATCACTGAAGGCCATAGCGATTATTTGTCGTCTGAAATGCTCACACTCCTCGTAGTGCCTGCGATCAGGGGACTGTCCAAACGATCCTGTCCGCTCGTGCGGAATAGGCAAGTCATCAGCCACTTGCTGAAAGTTGGCTGGATCTGATTTATGCGCTTCATAAAACTCCAAAAGCTGCCATTTGTACTCGTAGCTTTGCCAGACTTTGCGAATGTGAACGACTTTCTGATTGCTTGAGTTAGCAAATCGCTCCTCAGCGAGGATCTCTTTCGCTGACGCCAATAATCGAGCAGCAGTTGCAGTTCTCCCCGCATCACATGCGGATGTGAACGCTTGCTCTAATCTCGTCAGACCCAGGTCATCACTTGCGTATGATTGGCGAACGTCGATCGCTTCATGCAGATGTCGTGCGCGGGCGATGACGGTACACCTCTCCAATAAAACGAACAGATGATCCAGCGGAATAGATGGTACACACCGAACAACGAACTCTTCATACAGCTCATCGCGAAATGCATTGGTGTAAGAGCAGAACTGCTCCCAAAGGTCGTATTTGTCCGACCCTGGCATTTCCCCAAAGAGATGGACAAATTGCTTTCGAGGGCCAAACCCACAGGAGCGTACAATCTCTTGCACCCTCGTCGCCACAACATGCAACGGTTCGATAAACGATGGCAGTCTGCCAAGACACATCAGGACCTGAAGATATTGGCGTACCGCTGAAGCCACCTCAAATGGATGCGGCCTGTCATAAGCAAGATTCTGCTTCCATTCATCACATCTGTTGGACAAAGTTAGAAGTGAACTCGGCCCCGCGTCAACAATGAGTTTTCCCCACGGCAAGGTGGCAAAGAATGGACTGGGCTCCAGGCTACCCAATCCTTCCAAGTTTGCCGCGAACTCTGCCCCGTAATGAGCCAGAATTGATCCACGCAATGCTCGGCATGTTGCTCCGGTTGGATCGATGCCTGAACTCTCCAGACGATCGATAAGCCAGAATCCCAATGGATATTTGTAGTGCTGATGTGACTGTTCGTACCGCGAATTTTCCATCCGTTTGGGGAGCTCCATAAACGCCTGAGCCAACTGGACAACCTGCTGATGCCCAAGGGCGTCTACGAGGTTCAACAAGAACCGGTATTCGAACCCTCTAGAGAAATCGGGAGACCTGAACGCGCATTGGGCGCCCAGCATTCCCAAAATGGATAGGAGGCGAGAAATAAAATCGGGCTCTTTTTCAACAGAACGAATGTACTCTCGGCACACCAGCTGTTGATACCCGTCTTCCAGATTTTGAACATATGACGTATCGCGACTCTGCGAATATTCAAAGGTCTTTTTGGCGAGATAGTAGAACGCCACGTCGCAGGTCTCCGAGCGAGCGAGCAGCAACACTATGTAGTTCGAGTACTCGTAGTTGGGCAGGACGATAAACAGTATGTATTTGAGGATTGGCCGACTGTCAGCAAGCTTCACCAAGTCCTCAGTGAAACCTGAGGAAATAACTTGCTGCCCCTGGATTCGAATACTGGCATCGACCACGCTGGACAACAGCCAACTGTAAAAGAGTTCACGGCACCCACGCGGTCTTGAACGATGAAGATTAATAACGAATTCGAGATTGTTTGATGCATCACTTACCGTCGGAGGGTAAACATCTTCGAGCAAACTCAGCGTCGGCATAGAAGACTCCGTCGTTCGGGTGGAGCCTAACCTGCCGCCTTGGTCGCTGACGATTAACTCCTGGTGGATTTCTATCGGACGGATAATGCCTGAAAAGTGCTCCTCGTTAATCGATTGTCTGATGTAAAAATTGACATCCTGAGCAAGCTCGGCGTCATCAGCTAAAAACATCAAAAGCTGCCCATTAAATTCCTCGCGCTCGTCATACTGGTGTTGGTCAAAGATGACCGGCATGGCCCATTCGCAATTGACACGGAAACACATCATCCAGCGAGAAAAGGCCTCCTCAGGGGGCTGCGTGCTACGCAGGGTCAGCCATAAATGAGTGCTGATCAGTGAGCTGAAATTCTGATTGCCGGGCGATAGGCTATAAACGCCGTCTTTGAGCTCGAGTTCCACAAGGAGCTGCTCCACCGTCAGGTGATCACCAAACTCGACATGCAACAACTGCCTTAGCTCTGTCTCTGGACAGGCGTAATGAGCTTGGATGAAGCCATTTTGACCGTAGCGGATATTTTCAAGGTGATTGATTGCCTCAACCAGCGGGATCAGCCTCGGATCTATTGCGTCCAGATCTCTCACCAAGTCACAGTGAGTGGTGCACCATCCTGCGTAGAAAGAGACTAGCCCCCACTTTTCGAACTGCGAGAGCGGAATGTCAGTACCAGCGAATGGCACGCCGGATGACTGCGGCCATTTGAGAGCGCCGGTGAGGACGGCTTTCACCGTTTCCCTGTCCAGCATCGGTGTCGCCAGCCTGGCATTTGCCAGGAAAATAGAGAATGCCTTGGCCTGACGTTGATCCTCGTACGAATAGACCTCGACGTTGCGATCCCTCGTCGCATATCCCTCCAATATTGCTTTCAAGTGTCGCCAATTTTCGGAAAATTCGTTCATAGTGGTTGTCGGTCCATTGCAAAAAAATCGCGTAGTTTCAACTACGCATTATGTAGCCACCTAGGGTAATCCCCCCATTTTTAGGGCGCGCTAAAAGTAGAGGTTAAGCGGCCAAGGCAAGCTTCTGTTTGGTGTGATGCCGCCAAGTGCCATGTTGGGCCGGTCGTGATTGTAAGTCCACAGCCAGCGGGTTGCAAAATCCTGGATCTCATCGAGTGTTTCAAACAGGTGATGGGCCAACCAATCGTAGCGCACCGTGCGGTTATAGCGTTCGATATAAGCATTCTGCTGTGGCTGGCCAGGCTGGATGAAGTCGATGCGAATGCCGCGTTTGGCGGCCCAGGCCAGCGTCACGGCGCTGATGTACTCGGGGCCGTTATCGCAGCGAATGACCTGGGGTTTGCCACGCCATTCGATGATCCTGTCGAGGGAGCGGATGACGCGTTCGGACGGCAATGAGAAATCAACCTCGATGCCGAGTCCCTCACGGTTGTAGTCGTCGATCACGTTGAACAAGCGGATGCTACGGCCATCGGCCAGTTGGTCGTGCATGAAGTCCATCGACCAGGTGTCATTGATCTGTGCAGGCACGGCCAGCGGCAGCGGTTTTTCTCGCACTAGGCGATTTCGCGGCTTGATCCGCAGGTTCAGTTCCAGCTCGCGATAGATTCGGTAGACGCGCTTGTGATTCCATTTAAAACCCTTCACGTTGCGCAAATACAGGAAGCACAGGCCGAAGCCCCAGTTGCGCTGGTTGTTGGTCAGGCGCACCAGCCAGTCGGCCACCAGGGCGTTCTCGGCATCGAGCTTGGCGCGATAGCGATAGCAGGTCTGGCTGATGCCGAACGCCTGGCAAGCCAGTCCTATGGTGGCTGAACGCTGGGCCACGGCCCATTGCGTCATCTCCCGCCGCTGAGATGGCGCTACCATTTTTTTGTCAGGGCCTCCGCGACGATCTCGGCGCTTCAAGCGCTCCTCGGCATATATTTTCTTCAGGCGCCGGTTTTCGTCCTCCAGTTCCTTCATGCGGGCCATCAGCGAGGCGTCCATGCTTGGAACACCATTTGTAGAACGTGGCATTGCTGATGCCGTGCTCGCGGCACAGCTCAGGGACTGGCGAGACGCCCTCGGCTTGCTTGAGGATGGCGATGATCTGGCTATCGGTAAAACGGGAGGTCTTCATGCAGAACTTTCAAAAATCCGAATTTGGAAAATTCTACTTTTAAACGCGATCATTTGGTGGTGGGGGGGGGGATTGCCGAGCACTGTAGTCGATCCGCGACCCATCAACCTTCTCTATCAATACAGCTACCGAAGCGGAGGCCGTATTGGCAATGTGACAGAACCTCAGCAAGGAGGCAGAACCATGTCGATAAATAAGAAACTTATTGGCTGAATGATATTGCTATTTTATTGAAATTATGGAATTACAGCATGCTGGACGCGGTATAATTACTACGATGTATTAAATAATTTTTCTATTTACAGTCGAAGATTTTGGCCGGTATATTATGACAATCGATTGAAGTCACAGCGAATAACGGATGACCAATCGTTCGAAAAAATAATAAATAGTTTCCCATTAACTTTACATTTCTTATTTGGCCTATTGTTTATATATAAAACTAATCGATTTAATTTTTCTCGAAAAAAATAGACGATGTGATAGTCGTCAAGTGTATTTAAATTTTTCACTGTTTCCTTAGGGGTAACGGTATTTCTCAGTGTAAAATAATTTTGATGGTATTTTAAAATAAAACTGCATGATTTATATAATTTTTTTCTTGATAGTAGTTTTTTCTGTGGCATTTTTCATTGGGTGGCTATGCAGGAAGTCTTTCTTCTGGAATTGGGTGGATCTTATCTACTACCCCCTTGCTGCCGTGGGGATTTTATTACTTTTCATTTCAAACGACCTTCAACGCGAGATGTTCCAAGTTACGCAGCGTGCAGAAGCCCAGAATTCATTACTGTTGGAACTTAAAGCAAAGCGTCCAAATATTCAAGTTATGAATACAGAAGATTTAATGTCAACGTACGTCGAACATCTTGCTCTAGTTACAAGGTGGGTAGATATGTGTCGCGGAAATTCTATTGTTGTTGATCCCCAATGCATAGCGGTGCAACATCTCGACAAGCCTACGCGAAAATTTTTAAACATAGCGCGCGCACGCTATGATAGTTTTCCTGCCAAATTATTAGCCACCTGCAAAGCCGGTGATGCAATGCTAGCAGAAATTCGTGAATCTAATGCTATCTCTAGTATCGTATCTGATAAGTTGTTGTCCCAGTATGCTCATGCTGTTTCACTGAATATCTCTATTTATGATAGTGATTCAATAACGGCACAGATAAGAGAATTTAATGTTGGTGCTACAAAGAATGGTGATGTAGTTGATGAAGCTGTATTGCAAAAAACAGACGCTATATCGACGATACTCAAGAAGATTCGCATCGCTGAAATTGGCTATGGTGAGATTATTTTTCGTGCGTTATCAGCGTGCATCTCCGCTCCTAGGAAAGACCTTGCATCACTGGAAAAATGGGAAACCTTGACAACTTCGAAGGTGAAAGAAGTTACTGAGTTGGAGGAGCAGCGTGAGCGCCTTAAACATTCAACAACACAGCACAAGACTATTCTTTGGACTCAATTGAATATTTGGCCTTTTGTGCTTCTACTAGCATTAGGGCTAAAATTTGCAAAAGGAGCGGCTGCGCTAATGAATGCGCGAGCTAAACGACCTTGAGCTGGTCGACGTTAACCTGTAGCATCGTTTGGGGATAGCACCGTACGATACGGTACGGCCTTTCTGGCCGTACCCCGCCTCGACGGACAGCATACTTGCCCCGATCCCACCGACTGCGGCAAGCTCGGCTGCAAGCACCACTAAGTAGTCAGACGAAATTTATTGTGAATGCAGTTCCGAAACCTTTCATCAAGGATTCCACCTCGCTCAGCAACTCGCTTCCTTTCAGTCCGGCGAAACGGCGCCAGAAGTACTTGGCCTGTTTCCACAGAATCTCGATGCGATTCAGTTCCGGGCTGTAAGGGGGCAAGTAATACAGAAACAGCCCCTGTGCCATCCATTTCCGTCGGCATTTCTCAATCTGCGGCCCCTTGTGAAATGACGCATTGTCCAGTACGACAATGCGCGGCACGGTGAGGTGCACTGTCAATAGCGGACACTCTTGTTTCAAGCCGCCCGTGGCTGTTTGCTGAATTTTTCAGCGAACAACGCGGGCGGAACATTGCCGAGGCGCGAGTGGCGCCGCTGGCGGTTGTAGAAGCTTTCACTTTCAATGTATTCCTGTATTGCAGCTTTTGCATCGGCCCGGGTGGCGTAACGTTGATGGTGCACCAGTTCGTTTTTCAGGCTGCCCCAGAAGCTCTCCATGGGCGCGTTGTCATAGCAGTTCCCCCGGCGCGACATGGACGGCTGCATGCCGAACTGCTTCACCAGTTTTTGATAGTCATGGGCGCAGTACTGGGCGGATTCAACTGGTCCTCGCAACACCAGATTATTGAGCAGATTTTAGATACTCGTCCAGCGCTTCGGCCGGAGTTTTCCAACCCAGTGTTTTTCGTGGTCTGGAATTCAATGCATTAGCAACGGCTCGGATTTCTTGAGCGCTCCACCGAGACAGGTCTGTGCCCTTTGGGAAGTATTGTCGCAGGAGGCCATTCGTGTTTTCGTTTGTACCTCGCTGCCATGGACTATGCGGATCGGCGAAAAATACCTTTACCCCTGATTCGATTGTGAAGCGGGCGTGATCAGACAGTTCTTTACCGCGGTCCCAAGTCAACGTTTGCCACAAAAGGGCAGGCATGTCGGTCACGGTATTCTTGAGCGCATTAGCCATCGTCACAGCTCCGTAGCCAGATAGGGCGGGGCCATTCTTCATCCTCGGCATCAACCCATAGCCGTCCTCACGAGGCAGGTGGACAAGCATCGTAAATCGGCTTGATCGCTCGACCAAGGTGCCGATCGCGGATCGGTTTAGGCCAATGATCAGGTCACCTTCCCAATGTCCTGGCACAGCACGATCTTCGGCCTCAGCGGGCCGCTTGGAGATCATCACATCCTCCCTGACGTGTGCCCAAGCCTTAGCTTGGGCCCTTGTCCTCGGCACGCGCAAAGCCCGCCCAGTGCGCAGACAACTAACCAACTCGCGCTTGAGGGCTCCTCGCCCTTGGATATAAAGTGCTTGATAAATGGCTTCGTGAGAAATGCGCATCGATTCGTCGTCAGGGAAATCGGTCTTCAGCCGGTTAGAAATTTGTTCGGGCGACCAACCACTGACCCATTTACGGTCACCGCGATGCGGCTTGTTTCTCCCAATGAACGGCGCTTGCTGCGGCCCAGAAACTGGACGGCCATTGGCATCTCGAATCCTACCTTCAAGACGGTCTTGAACGTAGTCGTGCAAGCGCTCATTGATCGCCAGTTTCGAAGGTTTAGGTCTCTTGGCAACCAGCTCCGCCTTCCACTGCGCAACCGAAGCTCGATACTCAAGTCGGCCGCCGCGAGTTGCAGCGTTACGCGTCAGTTCGCGGGAAACCGTTGATGCACTGCGCCCGATAAGACGAGCAATCTCGCGTACTCCAGCACCTCGGCACGAAAGAAGTCCGATTTCCTCTCGTTCCGCGAACGACAAGTACCTCCCGGAAACCGGGCTCAAAATAGAAAGTGGCATGCCGCCATTATGGCGGAACCATCGCGTCCCAACCGCTTGAGAAACGCCCACCGCCTCAGCAGCCTTCTCACTCGTAATGCCTGTTGCTATTTGCTCCCAGAATAGCCGCATTGTTTCGCGGCGAAGCGACGGCGCACCTGGTGAGCGCATCGCTCCACGCCCCGTCAATTTTTCCATCCACCTCGCGGGTCGTCCCATAAACACCTCCTTGATTTAGGGTGTTGCGAGGACCAGTTGAATTCGCCTGTCTGCTGTTCAACCTGCTGCTGAAATATCAGTAGTTTCATCACATCAACTCCTGCGTCGTTGCCTATCATGCTTTGACAGCAAAAATTGACGAACTACTTAGCTCCTAACTCATCAGTTTTGCGACATCGCAATACCATTCTTGTTGTGCCCGCTAAAGTCATTGCTACTGCAATGCAAAGGCAACGGAAGATCCATGAACTTCTTTGACGGCGACACCATCACACTGGCGGCCCTTTGCAACGGCATGCAAGGTGATCGTCTGCTTCGCCTGCACTTTCCGTATGGCGACGCGCCCGCCGACACCTTGTTGCTGGCCAACAGCCTGGACGCCAACGAAAGCCTGTCGCGCGACTTTTCCTATGTGGTGGAGGTGCTGTCCGACGATGCCGCCATCGCCCTCGACAAAGTAATGGGCAAGATGGTGACCATCGAATTGGTGCGCGAAGATGGCACCTTGCGTTACTTCAATGGTTACGTGTTCGAGTTCCGTTTCGTCCGCACGGACGGTGGCTTCGCCTACTATGAGATGGTGCTCGAACCATGGCTGGCGCACCTGCACTTGCGGCAAAATAATGTCGCCTTCCACGGCTTGACGGTGGCGGCGCTGACGGATAAGGTCTTCGATGACTATCTGATGCGCGATTACAAGCTGGCCGCCGGCGGCCCGGACCCCGCCATCACCTATACCTGCCAACATAACGAAAGCGACCATAACCTGCTGCATCGCCACTGGGAGCAGCTGGGCTGGCACTATCGCTACGAACATCGCTTCGATGGCCATACGCTGTGGCTGTCCGACGACAGCACGACCGGCAAGGCCATCGACGGGGAACTGAGCGAAATGCCGTTCCAGCACCAGGCCGGCTCGCAGGAAGACGATGGCGTGCATCAATGGAGCACGGTGCGGCGGATGGCCCCTGCCCAGATGACGGTGGCCAGCTTCAATTTCAAGAATCCCCGCAGCGCCCGCGCCGGCCGCGATTCTTTGAACAAGCAAGGCGCCGTGCCCCGGTTGGAGGTATATGAAAACACGGGCAGCTACGGTTTCAAAAACCTCGACGACGGCGAGGCGTTGGCGCAGCGCCGCATGGAAGAGCGAGACGCGCAGGGCCAGCTGTTCGAGGCGCAGGGCAACGACCGTACGGCGCAACCAGGACGCTGGTTCACCCTGAGCGGTCATTTCGACACAGCTTTGACCATCCCACGCAAGCCTGTTACCGAGTACCTGATCCTCTCAGTGCGCCACCAAGCCAGCAATAACTACCAACAAGGCAACCACGCCACTTCCCACTACAGCAATACGTTTACGTGCATCGAACGCGCCGTCCCCTGGCGCCCGGGACGCAATTTCCATAGCCGGGAGCCGAAGATCTACGGCGTACAGACGGCCACCGTCGTCGGGCCGCCCGGCGAGGAAATCCACACGGATGGTTACGGACGGGTAAAAGTGCAGTTCCACTGGGACCGCCTGGGGACCTTCGACGAAAAAAGTTCGCCTTGGATAAGAGTGATATCGACCTGGGCCGGCCCGAATTTCGGCCACATCAGCCTGCCCAGGGTGGGCATGGAAGTGGCAGTGCAATTTCTCGACGGAAATGTCGCCATGCCCATCATCATCGGCTGCGTCTACAACGCGCGCAACATGCCACCGTGGGACTTACCTGCCAACAAGACCCAGAGCGGCATGTTGAGCCGCTCATCCAACAAAGGCTCATCGGCTCACGCCAACGCCTTGCGTTTCGAAGACCGCAAGGATGCGGAAGAACTGTGGCTGCATGCGGAAAAAGACCAGCGCATCGAAGTCGAGCACGACGAGTCGCACTGGGTGGGCAATGACCGGAAAAAAACTGTCGACCGCGATGAAACAGTGCTCGTCAAGCGCGACCGCACGGAAACGGTGGGCCACGACGAAACGATCACCGTGCATCACAACCGCACGGAAAGCGTGGATAACGACGAGCACATCGACATCGGTCACAACCGCACTGAGGTCGTCAGAAAAAATGAGTCGGTCCGCATCATCGGCTTTCGGGCTGAGAAAGTGGACCGCGCTAAAACCGAGACTGTCACCTTGGCCAAGGCCCTGAGTATTGGCGGCGCCTACGCGATCACCGTGGGTGCTGTCATGCATACCGTCGTGGTGGGCGCCAAGTATTTGCGCGCATTGCGCAACATCCTGACCATCGCCGAAAAAATGGAAATCACCGCCGGCACCGAATTTGAAGTCACTGTCGGTCAATCTCACTTTTACATGAGCAGCGATGGAAAGATCACCCTGACCGGTGCCGATATCAAGATTGGCGCCACCGGGCCGGTGCAGATCAATGGCAACGACGTGGATGTCAACTGATTAGCCATGAACATCCTCAATCACACGCCCTTCCCGGCCCAGGTGTTTGAGTCCATTGACCACCATGGTCAGATGTTTTGGGTGGCGACATTGCGCCAGACACTTAGCTTCGCTTCGGGTCAGCCAGTATTTTCTGATCTGCAAGTACCACTATGCGAACGGAACTCCCCCTTTTCGGACATTGCGCCTGGCAGCGTGCGTCAAGAGTCTGACTACTGCCCTGTCAAACCGCGTTGTGACGTTCTGGTCAATGCCACAGCGCATGCGCCAGGTACTGCGGAACTACCCAGTTTCCAAGTGAGACTGCGCGTCACAAGACCTGGCATCCCTTTGCCTTTGCCTGAACGTCCACGTGGACTCAGTCCACACATGTCACCACAGCCGGCAGAGCTGACTGCCTGGAAAAACGAGTTGGCTCGGCTCAGTACACTGGCCACGTCACGTGAAATACTGGTGAACAAAGTGCTGAGCATCACTGGCCGGCGGTATTTCGTCAAAAAGTCGCTGCTGGTGCGCGTTCTGCAAGCGATTATCTTCGTCGCCACACTAAGCCTGATTCGTCTCAATCCCTGGCGGTTGACATGTGCGGCGCCGTTTCGCGTTCTTCCCCTGCGCTATGAATATGCCTTTGGCGGCGAATGTCGGGTTGAGGCGGATAGGCCATTGGTGCGGCAGGTCCCTTCGCGCTACTGCCTTTCTGCGGAGCAGATGGCATCCCACCCCGCCAATATGACGGGCCGAGTGCCAGTTGCGCATTCGATTTACGAGCGTAATCCGTTCGGTGTTGGCTACGCTGAAAAATGGTATCTGCGTGCCATGGGCCTCGAACAGGTGCCAGCGCCGCAAATCGAGGCCGCTGGCCGGCAGATGACAGCCGCACAGTTTTGGCGAAGCCATCGAAGCGGAAATTTCAGTCAGGAGGGACAGGGAGGGGTAACCGATCCGATCGGCCTGGGCGTACGGAGCAACACCCATCCTGCCAGGCGCATCTTCGCTGGCACGATCGACGAGGCGTTTATCGCTGGCACTGCTGCGCTGCCGGCTGATTTTGATGAAGCGTACTGGAACTGCGCACCGCAGGAGCAACAAATACCGTATCTGCGTGGTGACGAGCGATTTGAGCTGACCAACCTCTGTCCTGCCAATACAGCTGGCGCATTCAAAGATAAGCGTGGGAACACGGTTCTGCATTTGATGCTGCCTCAGCAATCGATATTCCTCTTGTTGCGCCAACTTGACGGTTCGCTCGCCACCCTGCCGCTGCAAGTCGATACAGTAATTATTGAGCCAGACAGTGGCGTGATCACACTGGTCTGGCGCGCGCGCTGGCCAAGGATGTCGGCAGTTGCTATTCGCACTTGCGAATTTCGTGCGCATCCAGGTGCCTGGCCTGGTGATTCCGGCGCTGCAACGTCCGGTCAGCGTGCTACGCAACGATCGAGACCCGAGAAGCGGGCTGTCGCATGAGCGCGCAGGAACCCGGGGCGATGGATTCTGCGCCATCACTGCCGCCTGGCATCTGGAGCTCGGGTGAGCATGAGAGCATGCTAGCGCAAGCGTTCCAAGCGATCGACGTCGAAGAATCATCTGCGGCACAGCGGGCGAGCGTGGCGCGCCCCGCCATACCCGGCGGCACCAACCGCATCGGCGCGCGCCGCGATGCCGGATTTAAAGCAATCAGTACGGCACCCTCGATCAATAAAACGCCGATTGGTCCATCCATGGTGCCGCTGCCGTATCCAACGGTTCAGGATCTGTCCAATAGCGTGGGTGTTGCGCGATCCGTACGCTTCAACGGCGAGCCTGCGTATGTGCTGCACAGAAGTACCCAGCCCAAAGGCACTGGGGATGAGCCTGGTACCGGGAAAGGGGTGCGCTCGGGCACGGTTAACGGCGAGGTCAAACCCGTGGTGGGTAGTAGCACGGTGCGTGCCGAGGGGAAGTACATCGTGCGCGACGGCGACGCCTGCACCATGAACGGTGGAAACAATCCTGGTATTTACGTCACCTCACCAGCACCTGTCTGCCGCATCAGTAATGGCAAATTCATCGGCGAGAGCAACCCGCCGGTGCATGCAGAGACGCCAGCGGAGGAAAGCTGGTTCTCTAGCTGGTGGAAGAACACCAAACACGAACTCAATGAAGCTGTTGAGCACCCTTGGGAGGCGTTGAAGGGAGCGGCCAAAGGCATAGCCAACATTCCCTCCTCCATCGGCGAGATGGTGATGAAGGGTGCCACTTTGCAGAGTGCCGGCGAAATGGAGCAGGCCGCCGCCATGCATAGCATGTTTGGCCAGACAGAGGCAGCGGAGCGGATGAGCGCAGGTGCCGAGCAGGTACGCCAGGGTGTCGACGCTATTCATCTTCCGATGTTTGAGATGAGTAACGCCGCGCAAGCGGGCGGTGACAAGATCCTGACGGCGGCGACGTTGGTCGCTGGTGGCGTCGGCATCGCCAAGAGTGGGGTAAAAGGTTTAGCCGGGCTAAGTAAGAGCGCTGGCGTCGCCGATGCGGAAGCGGCCAAAATTATGGCAACGGGTGCCAAAGCAGCTCAAACGGAACAAGTACTCGCAAAAAGCGGTGTTGTCGCGGATGATCTTGTGGCGGTTCCTATCGCCACACCCGCTGGCAATGGGGTGAAAATTCTGCGCAAGATCAAATCATTGCGTGAAAAATATCTCGGTAAGACTCCTGGTAAAGGGTCTCGCACCGGGCGCGAAGTACAAGAACGAATGCGTGCGGATGGTACCCTACGTGATGATGCTTTTACTGGGCAGCCAGAGTTTCTTGCAAGCGATAATAAATGGTATGAACTACGATTTGCTGATATGGCGCATAAAGAAGATGCCGTGTCGTGGTGGAATCGCTTAGGGCGACAATACGGCGCTAAGGCGCCTGAGGTCAGGACCTGGATGCTAGACTCAAAAAATTATGTACTCGACCTAAATTCACTCAACCGATCAGCAGGCGCCAAGTTAAAAGTAGGTTATCTACCACCACTGAAATAGAAAGGCAGGGAAAATACATGATTCCTCTTGCTACTGAAAAAATGTCTAAGATGCAAGAAATTGGCCGGCAAGCACGAGCTGAAATCGCTGCCGGCAATCCCGATGCCGCACAAGCGCTGCTTGAAAAAGCATGGCAATTGATCCCTCTTCCACGTGCGCAATGTCATGACAGTGTATCGCTTGCGCGCGGTGCACTACGATTAATGGCATTTTCTGGCAAGCCTTCACTCGCACTGCGATGGATCAGTGAACTCGAAAATTTACCCGTATCTGACCTTGATCCAGGGCCTGACTTTCTCCAAGGGGTCACGTATTATGAACTCTGTGACCTGCGTCGGGCGTATGAACACTTCCAGCGCTCGTTTACGATGTCAAAAGGTAGATGTTTTGTAGATGAAGATCCCAAATATTTGGCATTTTATAGAGAACACGCGGCAAAAGGAAAATGAATGGACTTACCTTCCAATGTAAGCAAGCAGATCAATTTGCTATCAGAAATGGGCAATGACCTGGCCGATCAGGGAGAATTCTCCCAAGCAGCGGAGAGATGGACGCAGGCCCTTGATCTGCTCCCTCCGCCGCAGGCTGACTGGGAAACGTATACCTGGCTGAAGGCCTCGATTGGCGATGCGCTCTATCAACTTGCGGACTTTTCTGCGGCGCGCGAGGCATTGTTCGATGCGCTCAATGGCCCTGACGGCCAGGAGAACCCGTTTGTGCATTATCGCCTTGGACAGACGGAACTGGCCTTGAAAAACGAAGAGGCAGGCATTTCAGAGTTGCTCAAGGCGTACATGCTCGACGGTGAGGAAATCTTTACCGAAGAAGAGGATGGGCACATTTTTTTGCAAAAACTTCGGGATGCCGGGCTGGCCAGCTAGCAAACATGGTGGATTGTGTCGAGGTGCTCAATGCGTAAAATTCTCATGATCGTCGTCGTCATCCTACTCGCGAGTATCGCGGGATTGTTGGCGATGGACCGCTACGACAAGCATGTGGACAAAAAAAGACAAAAGGCGTTCAACGAGAAGTTTTTGAAATAACAAATCGGCGCGATCTGGGATGTAGCCATGATCGATGAACTTCCGCCAGATCAGCTCCAAGGCCGCAAGACCGCACAGAAAATTTCAGGCCAAACCTCCGCGGAATCCGACAAGATCAGCGCTGCCCTAACTCGTCTCTTAGTTCCTGTAACGAAGCATACTGGCAGTACCGGCCCTTCGTAAGGTAGTCTCTGGCACGAGGGTCCCCAGCGCGCACGGCTTCTTGAATGGCAAGGTATGTCGCTAATGCCCATTTTTGGTTGGCTTCGGATTCATACTTCCACACGCGCGCCCAAGCATTGGGATCGACGCCGTCGGAAAGTTGAGTGAATCGTTGCCAAGGATCAGCCACTTTTTCAGCGTGCAGTATCTTCTGCTCATATTCTCTATCCGACGATGATGAGTGTGACCAATACCACGCAGAACCCAAAAGCCCAAAAAGAAAAAGAGGAAAACCAATATTACGAGCGACGTTTTTGAGTTTCAACCGGTACCATTCGCGTAGAAGGCCTAATCTTTCCTTGACTAGTCTGTTCAAGGGCCGAGTAGAATCGCTTTGCATGATTTTGCCTCCTCTTCATCGTTGGCGAATCGTTTGGCAACCTGGCACGGCAGCGGTACAGCAAGTTTTTGACTGCTACTCGCTCAAAAAGTTTCTGCAAAATGTGCCGTTGCATGCTCCTCTCCATTGATATTTAACAAACGTTGCCGGACGATTGAAGCCCATGCTAAGGATAAATCTTGGCGTCACCGCTGTTAGATAATAGCAAGTCAAGGGAAGATTTTACAGAAGTGGCGATCTAGCGCAATTTCCTGAAATTAAGAATGGGGGCGCAGAAAATGTATGCGAGGAAAATCCAATTTTTCGGATTGATAAATATTCAGACCATCGAGCCAAGAGTATCGCTCACCTTGGAAGTGAGAAATATTACTGCCCAGAATAGGGAGATACTGTGAAATTCATGAATATTGCAGCGATTGGATTCATCGCAATGAATATCTCTGCTTGCACCGGCTTTGATCCATCACTCAATGGTTTATTAAATATCGATACCAATATAGCTATGCCTTCCCAAGTGCGCCCAGGTAATTTATATCCCGATAAAATTTCAGCCACCACCTACTCCAAAGAATCGGGATGCACGGTACTGCCGATTCATAAAAGTAGCGTCGACGTTGATACACTTTATGGACGCGCAATGGCCCGTTTCGGCTTTAAGTCACTTGAACAGATCACGTTTTACCGCAAAATGGTTGATCGAACTTACCTGGTTGATCAGGGATACAAGCATGAAAAGCAAAGCGGCGCTTTTTACCATTTAGCTCAAACTGTCTCGTCGGGTATATCTGGAAAATCAGGGGCAATGTGGCTCGAGCTGACATTTTCTAAAAATGGTTCTGGCAGTGACGTTACTGCCGAATTTTGCATTGATGCAGGTGATCCAGTCATGTCCAGCAACAATATCCGCCAACAAATAAGCGCTCGAATCCAAGAGATCTTCGGCACATGACAAGGTGGCAGCAGCGCGGGCCTCGCACACACGCCCGTTCCAGGCCTATGTATATCACTCGGTGATGGTAGTGGACACGTGAATCCGCATTTGCTATTTGAGTTTTGTTAGCGGCCAGAAGTAAATAGAAGCATTATCATTGCATCATCCGCCACTCTTATACAGCCAGTACTCTTGTTCTCCCGCAAAGCTACTTGTCCTGTCGGGAGTTAGGATGAGGCCAATCGTCTCCTGAAAGTGGAAAATGAGAAGGCTGTGCTTGCAGGCGTTCGTCATCATTGCATCAGGATGCACGGCCAGCGGGGATCGTGCGCCGGATGATTTGATTGGCCAGAACACCTTCGCCGTCGCTGCCCGCTACGGCACGCCCGGCAGCTATCGACATGAAGATGATCTTTTGCAGCTCAACTATGGGAGCGAGGCGGCTGGCTGCCGGATCATGATGTTGGTGGACCAAGCGCAGAGGGTCGTGGGCTGTGCCAGCACTGGCGCAAGGTGCGCGCAGCTATCTTACAAGCCGACTATACCTTGATTTATCCTGCTTCATGGCCGCTATTGCTGGAGGATCTCAATCCAGTTGTGTTACCTAATGGTTTACAACAGCAGGTCTGCGGAACTCACTTCATGCTTGTATTTGTGGGCGAGCCGATATGCCAGGCGAGCTGTAGCTAACAAATCAAGTTCCTGCGCGCCAACGCGCCGGGGGAAGGCCTGAACTTCTGGCCAATTTCGCAGTCCTACAAGCGAAGCGCTGAGGTCCAGCGCCTGGCCGTGCCCTATTTCGATAGCGGAGTCTTCTAAAAGGGCGCGCAGACAACCGGCCAACTGCTTGAGTTGTTGAGTATCCATGGTTTCTCCACGGGCGGTGTTTCCGGTGCACACTTTGCGGACCGCCCATAGGTAAAAACCACGATATGGAAGGGTTCTGGATATTCCCCGTCTTCATCGTACCCTTTCGGCGCGTGCGGCAGGCCACGGTAGCCAGCAATCATTACATCCCTGACATGATCGCCCGGCCAAGTTCTGTGTAGCCCAGAGGCCCCCCACTCCTCCCGGCTGTAATTGTGCTTCCCAAATATTGACTGGACGCGTGCCGATCTCAGTACAATGCCTCGATGAATCCGAACGATCCCTTCGACCGCGACAACTTGACCCCTGCAGAAACCCTTCTTGCCGGGCAGAAGATTGCCCGCGACTATTTTCAGGGCGAGCTGTATCAACGCGATGGCGTTTCCCGCCTCGAGGGGATCACGATCGATCAACTCGACGGCCCCAGGTTGGACCTCGACGAATCTGAGACCGGCAGGCTGTTCATGATCCCGGATGGCTCCATTGTGTGGGCGCTCGAAGCAAGGGAGCACGGCGAGGCGCCTGCCGGCTTGGAGGTCGTGTCGAACAACCTCTTCATGGCCGAAGACGAGAAAACCAGTGTCATCGCCTACAGGGATGACGAGGGTGCATCCCTGCGCGTCGACGCGCTCTATATCCGCCGACTGATACTCGCCGTCGACGCGCCTGAACGCATGGCCACGGTTGCATTCGGCCTGATGGCTATTTCGGCTTACCGGCTAGGCTTTGGCCACATTTCGCTTTTCGCAGCTGGAAACGGACCGATCGACCCAGACGACCCGGACGGTTTCGTTGGATTCGCTGTATGGCCGAAATTCGGGTTTGACGCGCCACTCGAACCTGCCGAACTAAACATGGCACCATCCGAGCCCCTGCGTGCTTGCCGGACTATCCAGGAGGTTATTGCTGTGGACCAAAACTGGTGGAATGTACACGGCCGGGGCCGGGATATGCGCTTCGACTTGAGCGCCGACAGTCGAAGTTGGGCGATTCTGCTAAACTACCTGTATCAATCACTCCCTCTACCGGAGATTGAATC
The DNA here is from genome assembly GCF_002813325.1 of Janthinobacterium sp. 64. Classification (NCBI taxonomy): domain Bacteria; kingdom Pseudomonadati; phylum Pseudomonadota; class Betaproteobacteria; order Burkholderiales; family Oxalobacteraceae; genus Janthinobacterium; species Janthinobacterium sp. 64. The sequence goes on from NZ_PHUG01000002.1 coordinate 88,497, forward strand.
ATGACCGCCTTGAAGAAAACGCCTCCGCCCCAGAACAGTGCCTACAAATTGGCAGCGGCCGCTCGCCGCGCCAAGGTTGCTTCCATGAGTGCGCCGATCATTGGTGAAGTCAAGCCATCCCAGGGCCGGATCCGGGTCACGCTGGGTGGCAAAGCCATCAGCCGGGATGCCCGTTCGGGCTTGTTCGGACCGTCTTCGATCGACATTCCGGAATTTTCCAGCGTCCGGAAGCCCAAGTCAGCATAAGGAAGCGGCCAGTGGCCGCTTATTTTTCGCGCGCGAAACTCCTCCGGCAGCGCACAACCGCCATACTCCAAGGCGGCCAAGGATCCAAGGAAGCCAAATAGCGACGCTCGCTGCCGCGCAGACAACTCCTCCTAGGAGGAGGAGTATCGTCTTCCCGAACAAGCTCAACATATAGCCGATCCAGTACTTCTGTATACCAGCCAGATAGGTCACTTCGTCCCTGGCGTTCCAGTTTTTTTCGCTGCCATATTTTTAATATCCTCCGCTTGCGCCGTTTCGCCGGCGCACATCCATTCTGGCATCACGACACGATGCATGTGCACTTGCATCGTTCGGACTTTAGTGTGCCAAAAGCCCGCTGGCGTGGTTGCACCGGGTTTCGTGCTCGCGATGTATGAATCGCCACCAGTAACTTAGACTCTCCTCATCCATGGTTTTCGGACGATGAACAACCGATGGATCGTATTAGGGCCCTGAGTGTCTTGCCAGGCGCCTGGCCTGCGATCTCGTCGCTGCCTGATCCAACGGCGAGATCGGGTCTGACCTGTCTATCTCCTCTGCCCTGTAGCGACTCCTGCCGCGCACAAGCAAACCATGCTTGAGCTTCGACGGGTCACCTTGACCCTTTCGCGCCATCGCATCTGTCAATTTTGACAATTCAAGAAATTCATGGACCTTGCAGTTTTTGACGTCCTCAGCATATACTGTATTTATATACAGTATTTTTGAGAATGATCAACATCCTCTCGCCAGACACCATGCTTTCACCTTCCCTTCAACGTAGCAGCCCTACCGCACTGGCCAATAGCGCCCTGTTGCGCGACGTCTGGCGAGCAAGTGAACTGAGCCGAGGAACAACCAGCACCGTCACTACCGGTCATAGCATCTTGGATCGTGAGCTTCCTGGCAACGGTTGGCCGCAATCGACCTTCACGGAGTTGCTAGTTCAGCAAGCGGGTATCGGGGAAATGCACTTGTTGCGGCCAGTGCTGGCGCAACTATCGCAACGTCGTCGGATCGCCCTGGTGCAGCCGCCGTACTTGCCCAACTCCGCCGCCTGCAAATTCATGGACCTGAGTTGCCCGAACCTGCTCTGGATACGTGCGCCCAGCACCGCCGATGCTCTTTGGTCCACCGAGCAGATCCTGCGCAATGGCAGTTGCGGTGCGGTATTGCTGTGGCAAACCAATATCCGCGACGAAGCACTGCGGCGCCTCAATCTGGCGGCGCAGACGACCGAGACGTTCTTCTGGCTGGTCCGGCCGATGAGCGCAGCGGCCGATGCGTCACCAGCGCCATTACGCCTGGCATTGCGCCCCGCCGCCGGTGGCATTTCCACTCACATCATTAAACGGCGTGGCCCACATCATGAGGCGCCACTCTTTATCCCGCTGGCTGACATGCCGGCACGTCAACGTTTTTTGGACGATCAAAATGCGGTTCTGGTTCAGCGTACACCTCCCACTGTTGCCACTCGAATGCCTCAGGCCGCGCTGGTGTGAGCCGGGGCCGTATGCGGTGGTCGAGAAAGGCCGCATCATCACAGTCTCGCAGCAAGCCTTTGCCGAAGGCGTGCGCGTCGGCATGCGCCCCGGCGGTGTAGCGGCCGTCTCGCCGGATACCGTCATCCTGGAGCGCAGCCTTGAGCGCGAACAGATTGCCTGCAATGCCATCGCGCTCGCCCTCCTCCAGTTCACCCCGGAAGTGGCGCATGCCGGCGACTTCAGCCTGCTGCTGGACGTGACCGCCAGCTTGCGCCTATTTAACGGGCGAGCCGCGATCAGCCGGCGCATTCGCACTGCCCTGCAAGCGATTGGGATGACCGCGCAGCTCGGCACGGCCCCGACGGCCATGGGGGCCTGGCTGCTGTCGCGCTGGCAGCCGGTCAAACGCCAGATCATTCTGCGGCGCACGGTGCACATGCGCTCACTGGAGCGCCAGCTCGACCGCATGCCCTGCGCCTATCTGCCCAGCACGGCGAATCACCTCGAATGGCTAACGGATATTGGCGCGGATCATCTGGCGGCACTCCGGCGCCTGCCCCGCCCGGGCATCCAGCGCAGGATGAACAAGCACGTGCTCGATGAGCTCGACCGTGCCTATGGGCTCGCTCCTGAATTGTTTGAATGGATCGCCATTCCCGAAACTTTTTCAGCGCGCATCGAGACTTTTGACCGGATCGAACACGCCGATGCCCTGCTGGACGGCGCCACTGGCCTGCTGCAGCAATTCGTTGGATGGCTAGTCGCGCGCCAGCAGGCTGTGAGCGTTTTTGTTCTGCTGCTGGAGCACGAACGCGGGAAAACTGCGATCCCACCTACGCCGATCGAGATCGGATTGGCAGAGCCGACCTGGCGCGACGCGCACCTGATACGGCTGCTGAAAGAGCGCCTGGCGCGCACGGAACTGGTTGCCCCGGTCATCGCCCTGCGCCTGGAAGCGCGCCTGCTCACCGCGATGGCGCCACCGACACAAGATCTGTTTCCCGAGCCGGGCGGCAGCCCCGCCGATTATAAACGTCTGCTGGAATTACTCAGTGCCCGACTTGGCAGCGACAACGTCCTCTCGCCTGTCGAGCATCACGACCATCGGCCGGAGGAAAGCAATGCCTGGGCTGCCGCCACCGAGAAGCGCAAGGCGGTCAACGCCGAAGATGAGGCTTTTGAGCGCCCGTTCTGGCTGCTACCTAAACCTATCCCGCTGCTGCTGCGCGGCGAACGTCCCTTCTATGGTTCCCCCCTAAAAATGCTCAAGGGGCCGGAACGCATTGAGGCTGGCTGGTGGAACGATCAAATCGCGGCCCGCGACTATTACATCGCGCAAGGAAGCGATGCGACTTGCTACTGGATCTACCTGGAGCGCGTCGTTGACGGCCGCTGGTATCTGCACGGGATGTTCGGCTGATCATGGACCAGCCGCCAATTTCCACGCTGCCCGACTATGCCGAGCTGCAGTGCATGAGCCATTACTCTTTTTTGCACGGCGCCTCTCCGCCCGATCAATTGGTGGCGCGCGCGGCGCAGCTGGGCTACCAGGCCGTCGCCATGGCCGACGAATGTTCCCTGGCCGGCGTGGTCAAGGCGCATGTGGCCGCGCGGGAGTGGAACATTCATCTCATCATTGGCAGCCAGATGAGGGTGACACCGGAGGACGGCACCCCGCCCTTCACTGTGCTGGTCCTGGCCATGGATCGCGACGGCTACGGCAACCTGAGCGAACTCATTACCGCTGCGCGCACGCGCGCCGACAAGGGAAGTTACCTAGTCTGGCCACGCGACATCGCCAACCCCACCGCCCCTCTCGCCCATATAAAAGGGCTGCCGGGCTGCCAACTCATCCTGTGCCCCAAATATAACGCCCCCTATGAAGAGATCGAGCGGCAAGCCGAATGGCTGGTGCGCAGCGCACCGGGCCGCGCGCGCGTCGCTTTGACGTTGCACCACCGCGCCATGGTCGAAGCCATCGGCGCCGAATTCAGCCTGCCGGTGGTGGCCACGGGCGACGTCGTCATGCACCTGCGCTCGATGAAAATCATCCAGGACACCATGACCGCGATTCGTCTGAATACGCCGGTGGCGCAGTGCGGCTATCAACTGGCCTCGAATGCCGAAGCGCATCTGCGCTCGCGCCTACGGCTGGGCAACCTGTATCCGCGAGAGGCCCTGGATGAAACCCTGCGCGTGGCCCAGCGCTGCACCTTCTCGCTTGATGAACTGCGCTATGAATATCCAGGCGAGATTGTGCCTGAGGGACAGACCCCGACCAGCTACTTGCGCGAACAGGCGTATATCGGCGCGCACTGGCGCTACCCGCACGCTATACCCGACAACGTGCAGGCGCAGCTCGAATATGAGCTGGAACTGATCGGCGACATGCAGTATGAACCGTATTTTTTGACGGTATTTGACATCGTGCGCTTCGCCCGCTCGCAAAAAATCCTCTGCCAGGGGCGCGGATCGGCGGCCAATTCGGCGGTGTGCTACTGCCTCGGCATCACCGAAGTCGATCCCTCGCGCGGCACCCTCCTCTTCGAGCGCTTTATCTCGCGCGAGCGCGATGAACCGCCCGACATCGATGTCGACTTCGAGCACCAGCGCCGCGAGGAGGTGATCCAGTACATCTACCGCAAGTATGGGCGCATGCGGGCCGCCCTGACTGCCGTCGTCATTTCCTATCGCCCGCGCAGTGTCCTGCGCGATGTGGGGCGCGCGCTGGGCGTGGATCTATCGGTGGTCGACAAGGTGGCCAAGGCCTCACATAGCTGGGGTGGACGGGCCGACCTGCAGCAGCGGCTCATTACCTGCGGACTCGATCCAAACTCCCCCATCGCCGAGAAATGGGCGGCAATTGCCGAGCGCCTGATGCGTTTCCCGCGTCATCTGTCCCAGCATCCGGGCGGCTTCGTCATTTCACGCGGCCCCCTCTCCCGCCTGGTGCCGATCGAAAACGCCGCCATGCCCGAGCGCACCGTGATTCAATGGGACAAGGATGACATCGATGAGCTGGGTCTCCTGAAAATCGACATCCTGGCGCTCGGCATGCTGTCGTGTATCGCCCGCACCCTCGCCTTGATCTCGGAGCAGCGTGGCGAGCGTTTTGAACTGGGCGATATTCCCCATGAGGATGCCGCCACTTACCAGATGATTTCCAAAGCGGACACCGTCGGCGTGTTTCAGATCGAATCGCGGGCGCAGATGTCGATGCTGCCGCGCATGCAGCCACGCGAATTCTATGATCTGGTCATCGAGGTGGCCATCATCCGGCCAGGCCCGATCCAGGGCGGCATGATCAATCCGTATTTGCGCCGGCGCCAGGGACTGGAAGCAGTCACCTATCCGAGTCCCGAGATCGAGGCGGTGCTGCGGCGCACGCTCGGGGTACCGATCTTTCAGGAGCAGGTCATGTCGATCGCCATGACGGCGGCGGGATTTACGGCCGGTGAAGCCGACCGCCTGCGCCGCGCCATGGCTGCATGGAAAAGAAAAGGTGGCCTGGAACAGTTCGAAGACCAGCTCATGAGCGGCATGGCCGAGCGTGGCTACAGCCTCGAGTTTGCCACCTCCATTGTTGGCCAGATACGCGGCTTTGCCGAATACGGTTTTCCGGAATCCCATGCGCACAGCTTTGCCCTGCTGGCCTATGCCAGCAGCTGGCTCAAGTGCCATCATCCCGCCGAGTTTCTGGCCGCCCTGCTCAACAGCCAGCCCATGGGTTTTTATAGCCGCTCCTCTCTGGTGCAGGACGCGCGCCGGCATGACGTCGAGGTAAGACCCGTCGATGTCTGTACGAGCGGATGGGAAGCATCCCTGGAGCCGATGGCGGACGGCAGACTGGCGGTACGCCTTGGTCTCAATAATATCAACGGAATGGAACGGGAGGCGGCGTGGCGCATTGAGGAAGCCCGCGCTGCAGCCCCCTTCAAAAACACACGCGATGTCGCCATGCGCGCGCAACTCGATGCGGGGGATATGAAGGCGCTGGCGTCGGCCAATGCCCTGGTAACGTTGACGGGCAATCGCCGCATGGCCATGTGGGATGCTGCGGCGAGCGTGCCGGAGCGGGATTTGATGCGCGCGACGACCATTGCCGAACCCTTGCTGGAGCTGGCGCCGCCCACGGAAGCCGATGACATCGTGGCGGACTACCGGCATGTCGGCCTGACACTGGGCCGTCATCCACTTGCTCTCTTACGTGAGCGCCTCAATAAAATGCGCTTTGTGCCGTCGGATATCCTGAACACCTTCAGCGATGGCCAGCTGGCCAGGGGCTGCGGGATAGTCACGGTAAGACAGCGGCCGGAGACGGCCAAGGGGGTGATCTTCCTCACCCTGGAAGATGAATTTGGCACCATCAACATTATTGTCTGGCCCACGTTGGTGGAAAAGCAGCGCGCCGAACTGATGAATGCCTCACTCTTGGGGGTGTACGGTATCTGGCAATCGAAGAGTGGCGTGCGCAACCTGATTGCCAAGCGACTGGTGGATTGCTCGCATTTGCTCGGCCAGCTTGATACGAAGAGCAGGAACTTTCACTAACGAGTTTCCTTTCGCAATTAATTATGGCAACAAAGTGCCTACAGCAATCGTAGCGATTCATTAAGCCCGAATCGCCCATCCGCAAGGTGAGGTTCATCTCGCCGCGCAGCCCACGTCGTGGGCGAAGGATAAGGTCGGAGGCCTTCCAAGGCTGCGCCTCATTCATATTCCCGCCGGCGGAGCTATACGAAGGTATATCAACGCTGGAGCGCGACTTGAACAAAGGACAGCAGGCTATACAAGACAACAGTTAGACCGAATTGAGGTGGCTTTCAGGGGCTTCCGGCTTTGCGAGGAGCATCGCGGTACACAGCCTCATCGCGTCATGGCGGCAGTAAAGCAATCGTCGAGGCATTATCTCACCGCCTCTCTTTAGCGCTGAAAGCGAACGCGCATCCTTGGGCTGCGCGTTGGTCATGCGGCCGATGGCCGAAGCGTCGTCAGCCAGGTTTCGGGAGCGGGGCCTTGGCCCCGCCGCTTTTCCTGAATCTCCGATCTCCCGCCATGAACGCCTCAAGCATGTAAAGGATCAGCGTGATCGCATCGACCACCTCGCCGTAGGTCTACGCGTGCAGCGCGGCATAGCGGTCGAGATCGGTCTTGGGGCTGGCCGGCAGTGGAGACTGTTCAATATGCAGTCGCTCCGCTGCGCGAGCGAAATGCAGCTCATCGGCGACCGCGATGAAGCATCGTAAGTGGTGCAATTCCATGCGTCATCGCGTCCCCGTCCTAAGCCACGAGCTGCAGCGTTTGTATAGCCCCCCTCCTCTTCACAGCCGCATCAGGCCACCGTCGACCACCAATGTCTGCCCTGTAACGAAGCGCGCATCTTCGCCGGTGAGGAAGGCCACGGGGCCGGCGATGTCAGCGGGCGTACCGAGCCGCTTGATCGCCTGCATCATGTAAACCTGCGCTTTCTGCTCGTTCGGCATGCCGCTCGCACCTTCCGTGTCGGTGATGCCAGGATGAACGGCGTTAACGATGATGTTGTCAGCCGCGAGCTCATTGGCGAGCGCGCGGACGAGACCTACCACACCCATCTTCGAGGTGATGTAGTGAGAAAATCCCATTCCGGGCGGGGTCACCATACCAACCGCGTCGGAACCCACGGCGACGATTGCCCCGCCCCCAGCCTTGCGCATCAGCGGCACGATCGCTCGGGCGCCGATCACATGGGCGTCGAGGTTCACAGCCATCACGCGGCGCCATTCGTCCTGCGTCATCTGGTCAAGCCCTGTGATCGGGTAAATGCCGGCCGCATGCACGAGGACGTCGGCACGGCCGAATTCTTGCTCTACCTTGGCAGCAACCCGCGCCCAGTCGGCCTCACTCGTCACGTCGGCCGCGATGGCTATCGCGCCATTGCCGATCTGAGCAGCTTCCTCCGCAGCATCTTGGCGATTGACGAGGATGACTTTCGCCCCGCGCTGGGCCAAAAGTTTGGCGATGCCGTACCTGATACCCTGCTTGCCGCCAGTGATGATGGCGACCTTGTTTTCATGTGTCTTCATAGATTTGCTCCTTGGTTAAATTAAGGGTTTGCGAGCGCACGCAGCCGTGGCTCGCCTACCTGCGACAGAAAATCGAATTGGGTGGGCTGCCAGCCTAGATCGGATCGTGTCCGTGGATCGCGCGAGCGGCTGCATGCTGATAGCAGTAGCGCCCCGAATGGGCCGAATACCTCGGTCGCCTCCTCCATCGTCAGGCTGCGCGTTTTGACACCTAGGTCACGCGCCACGGCCTCGGCAATCCAGCGGTATGGGATTTCCCCGGCAGCGGCGTGGTACAGCGCGCCAGACTGCCCGCGTTCAATCCCAAGCGCAAACAGCTGCGCCAGATCGGCGCTGTGCACGTTGGAATAGGCGGCGAGTCCGGCACCGATGTAGCAGGCGGCGCCGGTGATCGCAACCGAGCGGTACACGCTCGCGACAGGGCCATTGTCGCCCGGTCCCCAAATCACAGGGGGCCGTATCACCATGCTTCGCAGGCCATGCTCGGCTGCTGCGCGGACAATGGCCTCTGCCTCCACCCGAGGAAGTGCCAGTGGCTCCGGCACAAAGGGGTCGTCTTCGGCAAAGCTGTCCGGACTCCACGCGCCGCCCGTGCGTTGCATGAAAACGCCGCTGCCCGACAAGAAGATGAACGTCTTGCCGCTTCCTGCGAGCGCTTCGCAGAGCGTCCGGAGGATGACCGGCTCGTGTTCGAAGGCGACCTGGGCGGCGTAGATTGTCACCTCTGCTGAACGTGCCGCAGCAAGCACGGGTGCGACGTTGGCGTCAAGATCGCCGCGAATTACAGAAATACCAATAGTTCTTAGGGCAGCTTCGGCGCTATCAGTTCGCGCGAGCCCTAAGACTCGTTGCCCATCCGCCAAGAAGTGCCTTGCTAGCGTGCTTCCAACAAATCCCGAAGCACCAATGATGAAGATATTTTGTGACATGAATGGCTCCTTTGTTTGTAGCGTAGGGCCTATCGATATCTCTGAAAAGCCTATATTATTAGATACCAACCATACAAGGAATAGATACTTTGCTGAATGGCATTTCCCTGGACTACCTGCGAACCTTCGTCGCTGCCGCAGACCACGGCAGCTTTTCGGCTGCTGGTCGCGTAATCGGGCGTGCGCAGTCAGTGGTAAGTCAAACCATCGCCAGTTTGGAGGGACAGCTCGGAGTAGCGTTGTTTGAGAGAGTCGGCCGCTACCCTAAATTGACGCCTCAGGGAACGAACCTGTTGTCCGATGCGCGCCGCGTTGTAACGGGTGCCGATGCGCTGACAGCCAAGGCACGTAGCTTCTCCGCCGGTCTAGAGCCCGAACTGTCCATCGTCGTCGATGTCATGTTTCCGCAGCGGTGCCTTACCGATGCACTCGGCAGCTTCAAACAGCACTTCCCATCCACGCCGCTCAGGCTCCATGTCGAAGCTCTGGGCCGCGTTGCGGAGCTTGTACTCAATGGTCAGTGCAGCCTCGGCATCACCGGGACGCTGCCGTTTCTACCACCAGGGCTTGCAGCTGAACGACTATTCAGCGAGGAGATGGTGACGGTGGTGGCGCCGGGATCGCCCTTGGCTGGCAGACAAGGCCCCATTGCATTTAGGGAACTGTCGGACGAAACACAGCTCGTGCTGACCGATCGCTCCTCTCTGACCAGCGGGGTGGACTACGGCGTGCAAGGCAAGAACATCTGGCGGCTTGCTGATCTTGGTGCGAAGCATGCTTTCTTGCGGGCTGGCCTCGGATGGGGTCACATGCCGCGCTGGCTCATCAGTGAAGATTTAAAGGAAGGCAGTCTTGTACGCATTGAGTTGGAAGGCCCGTCGGCAGGCTTATTGCCTTTCCAAGCTACCTATCTAAGTGATCGACTGCCCGGTCCCGCTGGCAGGTGGTTGTTAGAGCGATTCCAGCCGACTTAGCTTCGCATAGCGCCCACTGGCAAGCATGACTCTGCGCCGATAGATGCCGAAAACCCGCTGCCCATCCGTCACTGGCTTAAGAAAATCGAGGTTCAACAATGAAACTTCATGCATCGCGCATTTTGTGTGGCGACGCTACGTTAGCCCTGCTCCAACACTCCCCCGGCTTGCTAAAAAAGGGCCTGAGGCTGGCCAGGCTGCAGTCCGGCATCGAGGCTATGGCAATCAGAACAATCGATCGGCACAAAGCAGGAAGGCCAATCAACTTTTGAATGGAGCGGGTCGTATTGAGGCCGCGCAGGTTCGTATGCTCGGTGATGGTGTACATGGCGACGCATGGATTGTATGTGATTGTGATCTTGGTTGTCCAAAGACCCGTTCCACTTGTTGATTCACCTAGGGAATAAAATGGACGCCCCCCTCCTGACGCAGGCAATGCTGATAAGGCAAGCAGGTCGAAATTAGAAAAAGGAAGGATCCCTGCGGGCCTACGGCGTAAAAGCGCCTAAAGTGGAAGTGTAGAAACTCTACAGGTTTACCGGAGGATCCATCATGATAAATGCTACTACTAAAACCGTGCCGTGGAGTATCAAGGGCAGCAACCGGCCATCGGTAGCTGCGGCCTGGGCTTTCTTCCGACCGAATTTCCTTTTACGCCCCACTGAACCAGTGTCAATCTAGCGCCAGGCGCCGACGCCGATGGGCGCTCCTTGCAACACGCCGATGCAGTGAGACCGTCAGCGTGGTTGCCTGTGCGCGGCGCATGCAATCGGTGCCACCGGCACGGTGCACCGGCTGTTTACCGTGCCATTCAGGCGCTAACGCGGCAAGCGCCGCCTGCGTCCCGTGGCGGCGGCGAACTCAATAGGTATTCAATACTATTCTTTTCAATTCTGATAAAAAATCATAGTGCTACACCGGTCAGCTATCGACGCCAGCGCGTCTTTAACGCAGACCCTACCTGTCAAGCTTATCCGCCGCGTAGGAAAATGCCTTCAACGGAGCCGTGCACAATTGCCGGTCGTGGTAGATCAACAGGCCAGCAAAGGCAACGTACGCTTCGCCAGATAACCGGTAGCAGCCTTCGCTGCCATTATGCAAAGCCTGCGTCGCCAATGCCTCATACTCTTCGATTGCACGCGGCATGGTATGACCGTAGCCAAGTTCCTGCAGGATCGCGCTGGCTAGCGCGACTCGCATTATCAATTGCAGGGAAAACAATGACCCGGCGCCGACATACAAGGACGCTAGCTGCGCATGATGTTGCAGCGATAGTCGGCTGCATGTGGCTTGCGGCAAGGGCTGGAATTCGAGCCACTCCTTCTGTGATGTCGAAAACGCACCACGCAGCAGCAAGGTGAGGCGTTTACGTCCAGGCGCGTGGTCAGAATGCATGAGGCAAACCAGATTTCGCGCAGGCAGTCACGGCGATGGCGATCAACTTACGGCGCGACGCCGATAATGCACTGCCGTTCAAAAGATCGACAGTGGTAGCGACGAAGGGAGGATTGATCGCGCCGAAACCTTTCGGAGCGTCGAACGACATTGGTTTGCTGGTCATCGATGCGCCTAGTGCCGATAAAAGCGGAATCGTAATGCATTTTTGGTGCAAGTCGGCAGTACGGAAAACAGTTAATCACGCCGCTGTACTGGTGAAGGATTCAGGTCAAAAATGCCGCGTCGGAAAAAATATTTCTATACTACTTTGGCGCACTTTAAAGCATATACATTCCTTATTATTCAATTTTCATAGATAGTTTAGAACATAAATTCCAAATGTCTGGCGTACCATAACCAGCATGAAAACCGATATCTACCTCGACAGTAACGCCACCACCGACACCCTCCCCGCCGCCCGCGAAGCGGCGAATCGCGCGATGGGGGACACGTATGGCAATCCCAGCAGTACTCACTCAGCCGGGTTGCGGGCGCGAGCAATTTTGAATGACACGCGAGCGCGCGCTTGTCGCCTGCTCGGTGTCGGCAGCGGCGCACTGATGTTCAACAGTGGCGCCACCGAAGGCATTCAAACGGCCGTTTTGTCCGCACTGTGCTCGCTGCGCGAGCAGCGAGCTCGCGGCGAGCGCACCGGCTCGATTCTTGTGTATGGCGCGACTGAACACAAGGCCGTTCCCGAGAGTCTGAAGCATTGGAATCGCGTGCTTGGATTACATCTGGAAATACATGCCCTGCCCGTCAATGGCTGCGGCATGCACAATCTCGCTGAACTCCGAGCGCTTGCGGCTGATGCGGCGCTCGTGTGCACGATGGCCGCCAATAACGAGACAGGCGCCGTGTCCGACCTTGAAGGCATCGCCGCTGCGCTATCTGGCGGCAATGCCCTTTGGCTGGTGGACTGCGTCCAGGCACTGGGCAAGATATCACTGCATCTATCATCGACGCGTATCGATTACGCACCGTTTTCAGGACACAAGCTGTATGCACCAAAAGGCGTGGGAATGTTATACGTGCGCGCAGACGCACCGTTCACACCCTTGATCATTGGAGGCGGCCAGGAAAACGGCATGCGCTCCGGAACTGAAAATATGCCAGGTATCGCGGCACTTGGAGCAGTGCTTGCAGAGCTGGAAGAAGGCGGTTCATTTCGCAGTTGCGCCCAGTTAGAACAGGCCCGAGAGAAATTGATCGCCAGCCTGTCGCGCGCATTTCCAGACCTAATGATCAACACGCCGCTCGATCAATCTCTACCGACGACCTTGAATGTCACGGTGCCAAGTATTGACAGCGGCACCCTGCTTGATGTCTTCGACGCTGCCGGCATACGTATTTCAGCGGGCAGCGCCTGCTCTGCTGCAAAAGCGCTGCCCTCCTATGTACTGAAGGCGATGGGATTGCCCGATTGGCGCAGCAGCAATGCAGTACGCATCTCGATCGGCGCGGCGACCGACGACGTCACCATCGACGCCGCCTGCTCGCGTATCGAGCAATGTGCCGCTGCACTGCGCATAGCATTCGACGACGGTGCCCACGCAGACGGCATCGTTCGAAACGGGGCCACCTGCCTCGATGATCACCTGCCGCATGCAGACGCCGTTACAGCACCGGGCGGTGTCGCCAATAAAGTCGAGCCGGCGGGCTATACAACGAAGGCGCAGGAGCAGGCCCCGCATGCAAAGGTGGACCCGTCCTTGCAGATCGGTGCCGCTGCTTTGCCAGATTTCCTAAAGCTGCACGTAGGCACCGTCATCGTCGACGTGCGCGACCCGGTCGAGCACGCAGTAAGCAGATTGCCGACGAGCCTGTCGAGTGCCTTGAATATTCCACTGTCACGCCTGGCCGAGGCGGTGCCAAGCTGGCTGGCGCTACCAGAAAGGCCTCCGATCTTGTTCTTTTGCCGTAGCGGAAACCGCAGTACAGCCGCTGGAGTCTTGCTGCGCCAACTCAGTTACGCCTCCGCGTTCTCGCTCGATGGCGGCCTGGCACTGGCGGCCCACTTACTCGACGCCACCAATAAAACAGATGGGGACCCGGCATGAACATGAGCATATTCGACTTGTTCAAGATTGGCGTGGGGCCATCAAGTTCGCACACGGTGGGTCCAATGATTGCGGCACGACGCTTTCTGCTCGAATGCGATGTGCTCGATCAAGCGGTGGCCGTTGAGGTTCATTTGTATGGTTCGCTTGCCTTGACAGGTGTTGGTCACGGGACCGATCACGCGGTCATTCTCGGGCTGATGGGCGAAGCGCCCGAAACGCTCGATCCTGCGACAGTCAGCACAAAGCTGTCGCAAGTCGCAGCGTCGGGCCGCATCACCCTATTGGGCCTCAGACGTGTGCCATTTACTGCCGAAAGCGGATTGCTTTGGCACAAGACGACCTCTTTGCCCGAACACCCCAACGGCATGCGTTTCGTTCTTCACTTGGCCGATGGCAAGGTGACCGCGCGCACTTATTACTCAGTGGGTGGCGGGTTCGTCACGATGGCAGGCGAACAGCAGAGCGCGACGAAACAAGACGGTATGTTACCTTTCCCATTTGCTACGATGTCCGACCTGCTTAAGCTCGGCAAAACGCATGGCATGTCGATCGCCTCCATGCTGCGCGCCAACGAACTGGTGCGCTTCGGCCATGCTGAACTCGATGCTGGCCTTGACCGAATCTGGCACACGATGCGTGATTGCATCGCACGCGGCCTGGAGAACGAAGGAGAATTACCAGGCGGGTTACGAGTCAAACGCCGCGCCGCGCGCTTGTTCAAGGACGCGCACATCGGCGCTAGCGTGCGCCGCAACGAGTTGCCCCACGACGCCACTTATCACGTGACGCTTTACGCTATGGCAGTCAACGAAGAAAATGCCGCGGGTGGCAGGGTGGTGACGGCGCCAACAAACGGGGCTGCCGGCATTATTCCGGCAGTGTTACGCTATTACGCCGAAGACTGCCGTCCTTGCGATGCGGACACCGGCATCCGCGTTTTCCTGCTGGCTGCTTCGGCAGTCGGCATGCTCTGTAAGAGAAATGCCTCAATTTCAGGTGCCGAAGTGGGCTGTCAAGGTGAGGTCGGGGTTGCCTGCGCCATGGCGGCCGCCGGCCTGGTGGCTGCGCTTGGCGGCACCAATGAGCAGGTCGAAAACGCTGCTGAAATCGGTATGGAACACCACCTTGGCATGACTTGCGATCCGATCGGCGGTCTCGTGCAGATACCCTGTATAGAGCGAAACGGCATGGGAGCAATCAAGGCCATTACTGCCGCCTCCCTGGCATTGCGGGGCGACGGTAATCACTTTGTCAGCCTTGACCAGGTCATCGAAACAATGCGTCAGACCGGCGCAGACATGCAAGCAAAGTACAAGGAAACGTCTCTCGGCGGCCTGGCGGTGCATGTCATTACCGTCAACCATACGGCCTGCTGAGGCATCAACCTTGCATTAAAAATGCGTTCCATGTATCGCGCTGGAGGATGGCCTGTCCGGTACAAAATCAGATGTCGAACCACAGGAGCACCGTATGCCACGAGGTCGGCTCTCATGGGCCGCCAAAATTTTTAATAATGTGGTCTCAGCGATTCAAGCAGGCACCATGGCGGCCGGCTACCGTCTTCATTCCGTGCAGCAACTCTTCGAGTGTCGCCAGCCGGTCATCGAGCAACGGCCAAAATCAGGAGTGCAACATCCACCCTCAACCTAGCCCGACGACGTCTCCGCGTTGCCGTTCGCCGAAAAACTGCTCAAACATTGCAATTGCGTGTCGTCCGCGCAGGCTGCTGCCAGAAATTAGTTCAGTTCGGAGGCATCCGGCATACACCGTCCGCCTGACCCGATGGTCCATGCTCAATCCGGCAGCGTTTCGAAATAGCGCTGTGCATCGAGCGCTGCCATGCAGCCGGTGGCGGCGCTGGTAATGGCCTGGCGATACACGTGGTCCTGCACGTCCCCGGCCGCGAACACGCCCGGCACACTGGTCGCGGTGACCATGCCGTCGCGTCCTCCGAGCGTGACAATGTAACCGTCGCACATCTCCAGCTGTCCGGCAAACAGATCCGTATTGGGCTGGTGCCCAATCGCCACGAACACGCCAGCGACGTCGATTCGGCTGATTTGCCCATCCGCAGTCGATGCCAGCACGACGCCGGTAACTTTACTGCCGTCACCGACTACCTCGTGCAAGGTCTGATTGAACTTCAGGTCTATTCTGCCTTCCTCCACCCGCGCCATCAGCCGATCGACGAGAATCGGCTCGGCACGCAGGAGGTCGCGCCGGTGCACCAGTGTGACCTTGCGCGCGATGTTCGCCAGGTACAAGGCTTCCTCCACGGCCGTGTTTCCGCCACCGACGACCAGTACATCCAGGCTGCGGAAAAAAAAACCGTCGCAGGTGGCACAGGCGGACACGCCGCGTCCCATATAGGCCTGCTCGGAGGCGAGACCGAGGTAGCGGGCCGAGGCGCCGGTGGCGATGATCAGAGCGTCGCACGTATAGGTACCGCTGTCGCCCTCCAGCCGGAACGGTTTTTCGCCCAGGTGCGCAGTGTGGATGTGATCGGACGCCAGCGCCGTCTTGAATCGCGCGGCGTGCTGGCCCAGGCGTTCCATGAGTGCGGGCCCTTGCACGCCAAGCGGATCACCGGGCCAGTTTTCGACGTCGGTGGTGGTCATCAATTGGCCACCCTGCTGCAGGCCGGTCAACAGCATCGGTTCCAGGTTGGCGCGCGCGGCGTAGACGGCGGCGCTGTAGCCGGCGGGTCCAGAACCGAGGATCATGACACGGGCGTGGATGGTCGGCTTCATGCGCTTTTCTCCTGCCTGCGCTCTTGCGCGAGATTGCACAGCCAGCGGGCTAGTAGGGGCACCGGACGCCCCGTCGCGCCCTTGTCGGCGCCGGACTTCCATGCCGTACCTGCGACGTCGAGGTGGGCCCAGATGTACTTCCGGGTGAACCGCTCTAGGAAAGCCGCAGCGACGATGGCACCGCCGCCGGGGCTGCCGATGTTGGCGAGATCGGCGAATTCGCTTTTGAGCTGTTCGAAGTACGGTTCCTCGACGGGCATGCGCCAGATCGGATCGCCGGACTGTTTACTGGCCGCCAGCAGCGCCGCGGCCAAGTGCTCGTGTGCGGGACTGGTGCGCGTGAACAGGCCGCTGTTGTGGTGACCCAGCGCTACCACGCAAGCGCCTGTCAGCGTGGCGATGTCGATGACGGCAGCGGGCTCAAAACGTTCCGCATAGGTCAGCGCATCGCACAGAACGAGTCGTCCCTCCGCATCGGTGTTGAGCACTTCAATGGTCAGGCCATTCATCGAGGTGACGATATCGCCAGGCCGCGTGGCACGTCCCGACGGCATGTTTTCGCAGGCTGCGACGATGCCGACGACGTTCAGCGCCAGCTTCATTTCGCCGATGGCACGGAACACGCCCAGCACGCAAGCCGCGCCCGCCATGTCGTACTTCATCTCGTCCATCGCAGCGCTAGGTTTGATGGAAATGCCGCCGCTGTCGAACGTCAGGCCTTTACCAACCAGCACTACGGGCGCCTCACCCGGCGTCCCGCCCCGGTGGCGTAGCACGAAGAAGGCCGGCGACGCTTCGCTGCCGTCCGCAACCGCCAGATAGGCGTTCATCTTCAGCTCGGCGAGCGCGGCGCGGTCCAGCACCTCCAGTTCAAAGTGGTAATCCGCCGCCAGCTTGCCGGCGCGCTCGGCCAAGTAGGTCGGCGAGCAGATGTTCGGCGGCAGGTCGCCCAATTCGCGCGCCAGTGCCGTGCCTTCTCCAGTGGCAAGGCCTTCGGCAAGAGCCGCCTGGGCGGCATCGGTCGGCGGATGCCACAGCACCAGGCTGGCGACACCGGCAGGCAGCGTCGCAGGTTCGCTTTTCAGGCGATCTCGCCGATATGCCAGCTCGTGCGCGGTCTGGGCTGTGTGTCGGATCGCCCAAGCTGCGTCACGGCCCTCGACGCTCGCCAGAGGCAGCGCCAGGATGGCTTCGTCCGCGCTCAGTTGCTGAAAGCAGCGCAGCGCGGTCCGAATAGCCTTGGCGAAGACTGCGTCGCTCAGGGTGTGGTGGTGGCCGAGGCCCACCAGCAGCAAGCGTTGGGCCTCAATCCCCTCCACTTGGCGCAGCAGGAGGCTTGAGCCAGGCTTGCCGCTGACGTCCTTTGCCGCCACGGCAGCAGTGATCGCGCCACTGGCGTCGAGCAGCTCGGCCTCGCGGGTCAGGACGCCGTCTTCGAATACCCCGACCGCGATGCAAGCGGTACGGGTTGTGGCCAGCGAGCCTGCTGCGCCATCGTTGCATTTCATAGTGATCTTCAAGTGTGACTCCCTCTTGTGGAAGCACCCATCTTAAGACGGGCCGGAGAGGTTCGATCGTGACGAAATTGACGATTTCGGCCATACTGTCATTACCGTGTAATCCAGACGGAATTGGGTTTTTCCCGTGCGCTGCACACAGTACGGCACTGCGCATTTCCGTCATAACCGTACCGATTTGTGCAGCCTGCATGCGCTATGCTCGAGGCTTTCCCGAGATCACGCGGCTCATATGACAGCAACCATATATCCCAGTCACCGTTCGCCGGAGACGCTACTCGTCGAACCCCGTTTCGACGAGGCGACGGGCACCGCCAGCTATCTGGTGATGGCCCCGAAGAGCCGCGAGTGTACGCTGGTTGACACGGTGGGAGGCTACACCACTGGTTCGGGTACGATCAGTCACACCGTCGCCGACGCATTGATTGCGCACATTCGCGCCCTCGACGGCAAGCTGATGTGGATCTTGGAGACGTATGTACATGTCAATCAGCTGACGGCGCCGCTTTCATCAAGGACAGGTTCCGTGGCCGCACCGGCACCGGCGCACGAATCACCGAAGTACAGTCGACGTTCGCCAGGCTGTTCAATCTTCCACCGGACTTTCCGACCGATGGCTCATAATTCGATCGGCTCTTTGCAGACGGCGAAACGATTCGCCTTGGCGCCCTCACCTTGGCCGCCATACACACGGCAGGCAGCACGCCGGCCTGCCTGAGCTACCTGGTTGCGCATGCCGAAAGCCCTGATACTCCGCGTGCGGCTTTCGTTGGCGACACCTTTTTATGCCCGATTCGGTACGACCCACTGCGATTTTCCAGACGGGGATGCGCGTCAGCTGCACTAGTCGATTCGCAAGGTATTGTACCTGCCCTGCGACACAATCTTGCACACCGGACACGACTATCATCCCGGCGGATGTCCAACGTAGTTTGCCACGACAGTCGCTGCCCAACGTGCGCTCAACCTTCACGTGGGAGGCGAAGCAACCGAGGATAACTTCGTTGCGATACGCACCGCGCGCGACGCCGGGCTTGCACTGCCGGCACTGATGCTGCCTTCCGTTCAGAAAAACATCCGCGTGGGTCGACTGCCAGAGACTGAACCAAACGGCATTGCCTACCTGAAGATTGCACTTAACTCCTGGTGTGCGGCACCGCCATGACCGACATCGTTCTCAGGGGCTGACCGGCGCCAGCGGCACCATCCTGCTGATATCTGCCCCCATGGTCAGTATCGGCTTCGAGACTAAACATGGGCGCAGATCGCACTCCCGGCCGTGGGCATATACGCAGCCACCGGTGGATAAATGGGTCTGCGCACGCAGCGTCCGCGAAGGACTCGGTATCAAGGTCGACTTCTCACTTCCCTCGTAATGCTTGATTTGATTGCTCGATAGGATCATTGAATAGCGAGTCAAGCTGCTGATCATTGGTTGCTAGTACATCCGCGCTGTGGCTCTGGCCTGGGCCGCCAGGCGCGCCATACGAATTGACTTTTACAGCCTGGACAGCCGCTACAGCCTGGACAGCCGCGGCAGAACGCCTACATTGAGCGCTACAACCACACTGTGCGAGTCCCCCAACCGGCGAAGAAAAATTCAGCCGCATATATCTTATACGGGATCAATCTTAATTACTGCCATAGCTGGAAATACGGTTCTGCCGCTGACAACGATTTACCCAGCTTACCGATTTTAATCCTGAACCGCCGGAAATGTGAATTGCGCAGTAGGATGTCATCGGGGGTGCGATCAATGAGGTCAGCATCGAGGCAATCAGATGAAAAGAACGACCTCAGGAGAGGTCGTCGTGCAAAACGGGCTGCGGCCCGTCAGTTTGGCGGCATGGACGCGGGCTTGCCCTTGCCGTACGCGAGCAGATCAAGCACCCGCAGCCCGGCCAGGTCCTGCTCGACGTTCCCGACCGACGCCGCGCGGCTCGGTGTCTCGTCCTTGAGCCAACGCTTCACCGCAGCCTTGACGTCTCCGATCGTGCATCCGAGTACGCCTAAACGGAATTGCCGGCGTACCGTCAGGTCGATGTCGCGCAGGTGCAACGCCCAGGCCGTGAGCACCGCGTCGAACGGCGACGCCGGATGGTCGAGCTTCTTGAGCACCGAAATGATCGCCTCTTCCAGTTGATCTTCCGTGAAAGCTGTATCCGTCACCCGCTCGAGCGCCGTCGCAAAGTCGGCATAGGTACCTGCCAGGCGCGGATCGCGGAAGGAGCTCATCGTGAACGTACCGGCACCTTCCATGTAAGCGGCAAAGCCGCCGTAGGCGCCGCCGCGTTCGCGCACGGCCGGGTGCAGCAGTTGCGCCGTCAGCAGCTGCGCCGCCACTGCCAGCGCCGGCGCGTCGCGGTGGCACTGGCCGGGTGCCGCCCATGCGATATGGCAATGGTTGACCTGGTTCGGGGCGTACAGCGCCAGGCCGGCCGGCGCAGTCACGGGTGCCGGGAGCGCTCGCGTGGCTGCGCCATGCGCTGCGAACCCCTCAAACAGGCTGGAGAGCGCCCGCGCATCGTCGCCGGAACCGGTGCACAGCAGCGTTTGCGGGCACTCCACCATGCGCGCATGCAGGGTGGCCAGGCGGTCCCTGACCTGGCGCAGGCCATCCGGCGTAGCGACCAGCGCCTGAAGGCCGGTGAGGAACGGGACGAAGGGTGCGCCTTCCGTCGCGTATTCGAACGCACGCAGTGGCGATACGGGGGCGGTCGCAGCCAGGCGTGCGTAACGGTCACCGTCTTGGGTAAGACCGTCGAGATGCTGACGCGCCATCTGGTCAACGAGGAAGCGGATGCGCTCGTCTTCATCGAAGCGAGGCCGGTTGACGTAGGCGTCGAGCATCTCCGCGATCTGCGCGTGCTCCTCGCGCAGCGCGCTGGCGAAGAAGTTCATGGAGACGCGCAGCCCGGCTCGAGTATTCTGCACCGCGTTGACCCCGATGGCGTGGCGGGCGACGCGGGAGCGGCGCCACGCGGCAGCCTCTTCGAAGCCCATGTCCGCAACACCGAGGTCTTCGCGCAGGCTCGCATACAGCTGCAGCCAAGCCCAATCGGCCTCTGGCAACGCGCTTACGTCGACCTGGACTCTGGCATAAGAAATGCCGTTTGAGGGAACCGAAAATACATACTTGCCATCTGCTGCGGCACCGGTATCCGGTAGTGCGAGCGGCTCGACACTGACGTCACCCGGGCGGATGCGTGGTAACACGGATGAATCGCTCGATTGACGCTGAAGAGCATCGAGCGCGGCGTTATCGGTGGCGATCCGTTCCAGGTCGGCGGACGCCAGCGTGGCCTGGGCGGAATCGAGTTTGGCGCGCTCAGTTGCGGCGCGTTGCTTGAAATAGTCAGAGTCCGGCAGAACGTCTGCGTCCAGCCGCGCCGGGTTGTCCAGCAGGTTCCGCACGAGGCCCCGGAAGAAGTCAGGGTCGGCGACGTCGCGGCGCAACTGTTCCAGTATCGCCGTGCTATCAAATGCAGTGACGACGTCGCCGCCACGCATTGCGACGGGTAGGACTGCGAGCATCCGCGACAGGATATTGGGCATCTGGCCGCCCGATGTATCGCGCTGACCGTACGTGATGTCGCGTAGGGCAGCCCGTAGCGTTTCCTCCGGCACGCCGGTGTCGGCGACACGTTCCAGCGTGGCCCAGAGCAAGGTACGGGCCTGAGCTAATTGCGACTTCTTGAGCCCTTCCATGCCGACGTGGAACAGCATCTGGCGCGCGTCCGGGCTCATGCCGTTGATGCGGGCCGGTCGGCCATAGCCGGCCGATTCCATGGCCTTGCGCAGCGGCGCCGAGGCGTCGCCCATCAGCCCGGCCTGGAGCAGGTCCGCGTGGTAGTACACCGTCGGATCGGCAGACTCGCCGAGGATCCACGCAATCTGTACCCCGTTGTCATTCTCTCCGGCCTGCGACGGAATTGCGATGGTGGCCTTGCGTGGTGCGTCGACCGTGGCCAGCTGCGGCAGCCGGCGCGGTGCGCTGCCGGTGCGTTCCACCAGCACTCGCTCGGCGATGCGGCGCTGCACATCGGCCGCCGCGATCGGTCCGGACGACATGAAGACGGCCTGCGACGGGTGGTAGTGCGTCGCATGGAAGTCCTTCAGCATGTCATGCGTAAGCGCCGGGATGGCGAGCGGATCGCCACCGTACTCGACTTCGTACGTCGTGCCCGCGAGCAAATGCCCGGTCAGGCCACGATACAGTGCGCGCATCGGGTCGGCGAACGCACCCTTCATTTCGTTGAAGACCACGCCCTGGTAAGCCAGCTTGCCGTCCTCCAGTGTGTAGCGCCAGCCTTCCTGCAAGAAGTTCAGGTAGTCGAGCTGGGGGAAGAACGTGGCGTCCAGGTACACATCGAGCAGGTTGAAAAAGTCGTTGCGGTCCGTGCTCGCGAACGGATACGCGGTGCGGTCTGCGTACGTCATCGCGTTCATGAAGCTGGCCGTCGAACGGCGCATCATCGAGAAGAACGGATCGCGCACCGGATAGCGACGCGAGCCACACAACGCGAGATGTTCCAGGATGTGCGCGCGGCCGTCGTTCGTCTGCGGGACAGTCGGGAAGCCGACGAGGAACGTCAGGTCCCCGCGCTCCGTGACCAGGTGGATGTGGCGCGCACCGGATGAAGGCTCGACGTATTCCTCAACCGTCGCGCGCAGGTCCGGAATCTCGTGGGTTCGGATTTTTTCGAATGTCGTCATGGGATGGTGAAGTAGGTGCTCAGGTGCGTTTCAGTTGTGCGATCAGGACATCGGCGGCACGGCGATTTGCGTAGGCGTAAGCGTCACGGTCAAGTTGCGTTTTCCATTTGACCTTGGCCGCGACGTCCGGATGGTGCTCTTCGAGTAGCGAGAACACGGTGATACCCTGTTCCTGCAACTCGGGCTTGGCAGCCAGGTGCGTGTCCCACATCAGTTTGAGATGGGCGCGGATATCGTTGTCGTGCTCGACCGTGAAGCCGGATTCCATATCAGCCTTGTGACCGGCGGCCTTGCTGTAGACGCGCAGGGTGTCGAACACGACCGCCTTCGACGTCGTCGGATCCCAAGCAGCAGTCTCGACGCATGTCGCTAGGCTTTTCAGCAATTCCGGCTCAACCGTATCGGTCAACGCCGTTGCGGCGCAGCGCACGAGACGCCATTCGGCCGGTGCCGGGCGTTCGCCTTCCAGCACCCTGCGTTGCAGATCCTGCACCTGTTCGGAAAGGTGTTTCAGTTCGGCCGGAATGTCCGTCATCTTGCCGATGAATTCATCGGCATCGGCCAGGACACTCATGACCACGGCGCTGCCCACTCGCGACACGTCCACCCCGGGACGGACGGCGCTCAGCAGGTCGATACCGAACGCCAGTGCAGCGTCGACAGATTCCTGGGCGGCGGCGACGCCGTCGGCGGTCGTTGCCAGCCATTGCGGCAGGCCGAGCGTGTGCTCCCATTGAGTCAGATCGTCGCTTTCAAGGATGCAGCCGACCAAGCTGCCCTTGGTGCCGTCCCACTTGAGCGGTCCCGGGGCCAGGCCCTGGGATGCGGCATTCCGGCGCAGACGTTCGATGGCAGCGTCGCGCAGCGCCGGATTGGATTGATAGGCGTTCAGACTCATTCAGGCCTCCAGTTTCTCGTCGAGCAGGGCCGCGAGCCGTGTTTTGGATTGGGTGCCGAGCAGGCGGGCGCATTCCACGCCGTTCGAGAACAGCAGCAGCGACGGCAGGCCGCGAATGGCCAGCTGTTCGCCGACTTGCCGGTTCTCGTCCGCATTGACCTTGACGACGCGCACTTCAGGATATTCGTCGGCGAGGTCGGCAAGGATGGGGGCGAGCGCCTTGCATGGGCCGCACCAATCGGCCCAGAAGTCGACCAGGACGAGGCCAGGGACCTTCAGGACGTCGGTCTCGAAGGACGCGTCGGTTGTATTCAGGATGGTCGAAGTCATATTTGTTTCCTATTCAGATTGCGAGAAGCCAGCACGCCCAGATTAACAGTCACGCCACGGAATGTATCCAGGAGCAATAGGCAATTTTTGTCAGACGGTACCGCAGGTAGTTTCAGTACAGTTATGGGTTCCGTCGGGGTTAGGTGAGGCGTCGCTTACAGGGCCAATGTCGAGTACATGGTCGTGGAAACGGGCCAGATCCTGCCGGTGCGCGACGCTGACGATCGCCGCATGCGGCAGCGACTCGACGAGGGCCGTGTAGAGACGGGTTTCCAACTCGGGATCGAGCGCGCTGGTCGCCTCGTCGAGGAAGACGAAATCCGGCACATGCAGCAGGACACGCGCAAACGCAACCCGTTGCTGCTCGCCGCCCGACAGCTGATGCTGCCAGTTGTCGTAGGCGGCCAGGTCCTTGATCCGCTGGTCGAGCCCGCATTGCGCAAGTACCCGGTGGCAGCTATCGTCGTCGAAATCCTCGGCCACACGCGGATAGCACAGCGCCTGCTTGAACGGCCCCGTTGGCAGGTAGCTGCGCTGCGGAACGAACATCACCGCCGCACCTTCGGGGAACTTCACGTCGCCGTCACCGTACGGCCACAGGCCCGCGAGCACGCGCAACAAGGTACTCTTGCCGACGCCGGACGGGCCGCGCACAATCCAGCGCTCGCCCGGCGCGATGTGCAGCGGGCCAAGGCGCGTCAGCGTGCGCCGCATCGGATCGAGCAGCGTCAGCGGGCCGGTAGCCAAAACTGGCACCGGCTGGTGCGTCAACGTGAAGCCGCTCATGCGCAGGCGCGCCTTGTGGATGGCCCACTCCAGGTCGCGCAGGCGGTTAGCGAGGGCGATCCATTCGGTGGCCGGCTGGTACGACTGGCTGAAAAAGCTCAGCGTATTGCTGAGCATGCCGAACGCGCCGGCGACGCTGACCACGCCGCCCAGCGTGATCTGGCCGGTCAGGTACAGCGGCAGCGCGGCGATGGTCGGCAGGCCGGTAAACAGGCTCATGTACGCGGACGAGGTCAGCATGACCTTGGTACGCCGGACGATCAGCGCGGTCGTATTGTGCCGAACCCGGGCGAAAAGCCCGGTCAGGCGGCGCCGCTCCGTTTCGGCGCCGCCGTAGAAGGCGATCTGCTCCGCGTTTTCCCGGATCTGCATGGCGCCGAATCGGAAGTCCGCTTCCACGGTCTGCTTTTCCATGTTCAAGCCGACGAGGCGCTTGCCGACCCAGTGCGTCAGAGTCAGGCTGCCGATGTTGTAGGCATAGGCGATGAAGACCAGCGTGCCGGGAATGGCGAACGTCGTGCCAGAGATATCGAACCGCACCACGCGCGACATGCCCCACAGCAGCGCGGTATAGCTGACCATGCTGACGACCATGTTCAGGAAATTGAAGAACAGGGTGAGGGATAGCGTCGTAAACAAGCGCACATCTTCCGCGATTCGCTGGTCGGCGTTGGACAGCATGCCTTCCTGTTCGATGTCGTAGAAGGCATGCGCCGCCAGCCATTCTCGCTGGAATTTCTCGGTCATCCACGTGCGCCAGCGGAGCTCAAGGAAATTCTGTACCGCCAAGCTGACGACCGCCACCGCAGCGATGCAGAGTCCGGCGACGACGGCCGCCGCCAGCACCGGCCAGATATTGTTCCATTTCATGGTCAGCAGGGCGTCCGTCACCTCGCCCGTCAACTGGTTGGCCCAGATGTACAACGACGCGCTACCGAAGATGCTGGCCAGCATGACAGCGAGCATGGTGTAGACTTTCCAGCTTCCCGTCTGTCGCCAGTAGCTGAACGCCAGGGTGGTAAGACTGGGCCGGAGTGGTGCTTGCAGCGTTTTATGCATCGTTCGTGCCCTGTTGTTACTTGAAGCTGCGCTTGACCGTCAGTGCGTACACACGGCTGGTGACGACCGGGATGTATGAGCCGGTGGTCGTGGTGTCGTACAGCAGGCGGTTGAACACGTTCTTCACACCCACCGTCGCGCTCCAGGGCCCAGTCGTATAGTAAACGCTGGCATCTACCTGGGCCCCTCCTGGCAGGGTGAACGGCTCGAACAGCGATCCGAGGCTGCTGCTCTTCCCCGAGATCCCCACGCCGACGCCGAGGCCCTTCAGTTCGGCCCGCTGGAATTTGTACACGGCCCACAGGTTTGCCCTGTGCTTCGGCTGCCCGGCGAACTGCACCGTGGCGTCGCTCACGTTCTTGACCTGCGTGTAGGTGTAGTTGAAAATCGCTTCCAGTCCCGGCAGCAGGCGGCCTTGCGCATCGATTTCGGCGCCTTGGGTGCGCTGCGCCTGTCGCGAGTTGTAACAATCATTGACGCGGTCGTAGACCAGCGAGTTCGATTGCTGCATCGAGAATGCGCTCGTCGTGAGGGTGAATTTGCTGTCGAACAGGTCAAACTTGGCGCCGATTTCGCGGTTGTGAGTCTGCATGGGCTGCACAAAGCCGCCGCCGCACGCCAAGGACGTATTCGGCTGGAAGCCCTCTGAGTAACTGGCGTACAGCGACGTCTCGTCGTTGAGCTGGTACACCAGGCCGGCGCCTGGGGACGTGTGATATATCTTCATGGCAGCATCCTGGAACACGAAATTTTCCGGCGTGCCGTAGTAGGTGCTCGTGATCGCAGGTGTGCTGTAGCTAGTACGCCGCCAGTTGAGCAGCAGGTTCCACTTTTCGTAAGTCATCATGTCCTGCGCGTAGATGCCGCGCTGACGCTGGCCCAATGCGCTGGTCAAGGACAGCGTGGTAGCGCGCTCGCGCAGATCCTGGAAGTTGTACGGCGTCGACGAATACACCGGGACGCGCACGAAATCGCCGGAATACTGCGTCTGGCGCTGGTCGTCGTTCGTATGGTTGAATCCGACCGAGAGCTTGTGGCGCACCTCGCCCGTCGCAAAGTTGAGCCGCATGTAGTGGTCGCCACTGAGTGTGTCCTCTGGCCGAAGAACGCGCGACGCGAAGAACAGCATCTCGGGTTTCGGCGAATCCGACGCGGCACCACTCGCGTACGTCAGACCATTCGGCGAGGAGATGTGCAGGTCGAAATCCTGGTGAGTGTCCTGCAGGCGGCTGACCAGCACGAAGTCGTCGCTGAACTTGTGTTCCAACTGGTAACCGAAACGCCGCACCTTGACGTCGACGCCGTCGGCGCGATTGCCCAGCAGCCGGGTCGGCACGGGCAGGATCACGCCGTCACGGCGCGAGAACGTGTAGCGCTCCAGCGGGTTCTTGTCGTTCGAGTATTCGGCACTGGCGATGAAGTCGGTCTTCGCGTCCTTCCAGCGCAGCGCCTGCAAGATCGACCGGCTCTTCTTGCCATCCATGCCAGCCTGGTTGTGGCTCATGTCCTGCACGCTGCCGACCGTCCGGTACGATAGTCGTTCGTCGTCGCCGATTTTGCCCGACAGGTCAGCCCCGATCGTCTTGTCACCGAACGACCCGTATTGCACGGTCAGGTCGCGGATCGCGTTCGTCTGTGGCTTCTTGACAACGATGTTCACCGCGCCGCCCAGCGAATTGCCGCCGGACAAGATCGCCTGCGGGCCCTTCAGCACCTCGACGCGCTCCACGGCGAGCACATTGCGGTAAACGGCGCTGTTATCGGTAAGGCCGTTCGAGTTCGAGCCCGCGTCGAAGCCGCGCACGCCGAACGTCGTGTTGTTCTGCGGCGTCTTGGCCAAGCTCATGCCGCTGACGTTGCGCAGCGCCTCGGTCAGGTCCGTCGCCTGCTGCGATTCCAGCACCTTGCTGGTGATGAGGGTGACCGAGGCTGGCACCATGTGCAGGCTCGTGCCGCCGCGTGTGGCGGTATCCGAGCGGTCAGCCTTGAACTCCGTCTCTGCCTGGTCGCGCCGCGCCACCACTTCGACCGTCGCACCCGAGGTGACGGAGAGGGTACCGACGCCGTCGTCTTGCAGGACGTAGCGCGTGCCCGCCAGTGCCTGGCTGATGGCCGCACCAGCGCTCAAGTTGCCATTCACCGCTTTGGCGTGCCCCTTGGCCAGGTCAGCGCGATCAAAATCGATGCGACGGCCACTGATGTTTTCGATCGCTTCGAGCGTCTGCACTAGCAGACCCGCTTTCAGGTCGTAGTCATGCAACGAAGCCCCTTTGTCAGCGGCCGGAGCCTGCTGGGCATGGACGCCGGAAGGCGCGCTCAAGGCGAAGATGCCGGCGAGCGCGCCGGGAAGAATCAGCTTGCGTAAGGCTAAACGTGAATTCTTGCGATGCATGATGGACACCCTTTATAATGATAGTTAGTGTCATCAATATATTCTGTCATACTCCTGTAACAACAGTACAGTATTGGCGCATATCCTCCTTTTCGTACTGACGAATTCATCATGTAGGAATTCGCGCCGCTTGCCAGGAGACCTCATGTCCCGCGGACGTCCCGTTCATCGCCCTGCAATCACGTTCAACAAGGAAGCGCTCACCTCGGCGGCCGGAGGCGGCAAACGTACGTCGCTGGTGGACCGCATCTTTGACCGCATCGTTGCCGAGATCCAGTTGGGCCGGCTCGCGCCGGCCAAACGCATACACTCGGTACGCCAACTGGCCGACGAGTGCGAAGTGAGCAGGGACACAGTCGCGCGCGCGTACGACAAGCTGGTCGCGCACGGATACCTAGAGTCGCGCGCCGGGTCGGGATTCTTCGTTCGGGCGCAGCGCAGGCCGGTGCAGGTGCCCATCGAGATCGGCGCGCTGCCGACGCTGCCTGCCTGGTGGCGTTTCCAGCTCGTGCAGCCTGCCGGAAATCTCTCCAGCATGCCGGGCCTCGGCTTGTTGCCCTCCGACTGGCTGGACGAGACCGGCCTTGCCAAGGCCATGCGCTCCGTGGCGCGGGGCAGCATGCGCAGCCTCACGGGCTACGGCGACCCGTTGGGCTATCTGCCGTTGCGCCAACAGTTGCAGGCCAAGCTGCGCGACCTGCACATCGATGCGCCAGTGGCACGCATCATGGTCACGGCCGGGGCCACGCATGCGCTGCACCTGATCGTCCTGGCCTGGCTGCGGACACCCGGTGAGCATGTGCTGGTCGAAGACCCTTGTTCCTTCCTGCTGCGCGACCGCCTGTTGGCCTCCGGCCTGGAAATGTTAAAGGTACCGCGCGAGGCCGACGGTCCGAACCTCGATGTCCTGCGTGACTACTGCATGCAGTATCGCCCGAGGTTCTTCTTCTGCAATTCGGTGCTGCACAACCCGACGTCCGGCCACATCTCGCCGCACAAGGCCTTCCAGATACTGCGCCTGGCGGAAGAATTCGACCTGATCATTGTCGAGGACGACACGTACAGCGACCTAATGCCGCCCGGCGCCACGACCCCCGCGACCCGGCTCGCGAGCCTGGATCAGCTGCAGCGCGTCATCTACATCGGCAGTTTTTCGAAAACGATCGCGCCTGGTCTGCGAGTCGGTTACATGTGCGCAAACGCGAAGATCCTGGATTGGCTGCAGGTGTACCGGACCGTCAGCGAGATCGCGGCGCAGTCGGTCGGCGAGCGCGTGATCTACCAATTGCTGTCACAGGGCTCCTACCGCCATCATTGCGCGCAGCTGCGCAGCCGGCTCGACGAGTGCCGGCAGCCGGTCATCGAGTCGCTGGGCGCGCTCGGCTGCACCGTGGACCTCGATACCAGCGTGGGCATGTACGTGTGGGCGACGCTGCCGCACGATCTCGACGCCATGCCGGTGGCCGACGAGCTGTTGAAACAGGGTCACCTGCTGGCGCCTGGCGTCCTGTTTTCGCCTGAAAGACATGCAGCGTCGAAGATGCGCTTCAACGTCAGTCGTACGCTAGCCAGTCCGGCGTTACCTGCACTGGAACGTCTGATCAAAGCACGGGCCAGCGCAGGATAAGAATCGGTAGATCCGCCCGATTGGAACATGGCCCGACGGGTTAACAGCAGTACCGGCACCAACACACTAACGGATCAACGCTCTGGAGCGTTTTTTCTACCTCTTCCTGGACATGATAAGTAAGGGGATGCCTCACTCTAGTGTCGAGGCTCATTCCATCACTGGATGCCTCATAACCCGGACGAGGGTTCTTCCACCGTTGCCCCTTCCTCTACCGAGACGCTGTATGTTCATGACTGGCTCCGTTTTATGTCTTGGCCGTTGCTGGGGCATGGGCTGGCCGATTGCCCAGATGAACCCGGCCAGATCGCGCGCCACCGCCGTGCAAGCCTGCACAGCGACTTGAGCACCGCAATTGGACAGCAGTGTGGCAAAAGATAGACAACGTAAGAGCCGACGAAGCATTGCATAATTGATCGTGTTCGGACCCTGGTTGAATCGCCACGAGTAACTTAGACTCTCCTGATCCGTCATTCTAAAAGATGAAAATCCGATGGATCGTGTTGGGCCTGGGTGTCCTGCCAGGCACCTGGCGTGCGATCTCGTAGCTGCCTGATCCAACGACGAGATCGCGTCTGAAACGTCCATCCCCTGCCATGCAGAGACTACTGCCGCGCTCCAGCAGCAGTTGCTTGGGCTTCGGCGGGTTACTGCATTAACGTTCCGATGGCAGAACGCCTTGCGACGTCAATCTCGGGTTTCGCTTGTCACGGCGCAATCGATTCGAGTTCTCTTCCGCATCATTTCCGCTCTGCAACGATGCTTTTAAGTTCAAGTGTTGCATTATTCGATTGAATTCGCAGCGCCGGAGCAGGCATTCCGCTATTCGGGCGCGTTCCTCGATTCAATTTTCATCTTGAGCCGCTCCCGACTCCTTCCAACCGCACCTGCATGAATTCCAGCAAAGCCCGAACCCGCGCAGTCACGGAATGCCGATGGCTGTACACGCCAAGCAATTGCAGCGGCGCAGGGATCAAGTCCAGCGGCACCTCCTGCAATCGGCCTGCGGCAAGATCTTCCTGGCATGGATAGGCCGCCACTATCGCGAAGCCGATGCCTTGCCGCGCGCCCGCCAATGCCAGTTCTCCGCTGTTAACACGATAGCGGCTACGCACGGATACCTTCACGATTTCGCCTGTGGCGTCGAGAAACTGCCAGGGCTGGCCCTTTAACGCGCTCAAGGTGGTAATGCAAGGCAATGACCTAAGTTCGTGCACGTGGCGCGGTATTCCAGTTTTGGCTAGCAGGGCGGGCGCCGCGACCACGATGCTGGGCAGCGTAGCGAGTTCGCGGGTGATGAAGGTACTGTCATCCTGGCGCCCACGATGGAAGACGATGGACAGGTCCATGTCTTCTCGGAGAGCTTCGAGACCGGTCAGGCGCGTATCGCATTCCAGCTCGACGCCGGGATGGAGGCTGCAGAATTCGGCCAGGATAGGAGCAAGCAGCCTTGGCGCTTCGCCTGGCATGCACATCCTTAGGGTGCCGCGCAGTTCACCCTGCACTGCGCCAAGCTCTTCCTCTGTGGAGAGTAAGGCGTCGAGCAAGGGCTTGGCGCGTTCGTAGAGTAGCCTGCCAGCTTCCGTCATGCGCAGGTGGCGGGTGCTGCGTTCCAGCAAGCGGACGCCCAGCGTGCGTTCCAGCGAGGCGACGTGGCGGCTGACGTTAGAAGATGGCAGGGTCAGCAGGCGTGCCGCGCCGGCAAAGCTTTGTTCATCGACGACCGCCACGTAGACGCGGACGGTATTCAAGTCGAGGGCATTGCGCATGATTATCCCGATTCAGGTATGAAAGCTACCCATTTTCACATACTAGCGCTCGACAGTGGCGGAATTTAAGATGCCGTTTCGTCCGATGGATCGCCGTCGGCGGCGCATCGGGACGGATTGAATAGGAGAGCTTTAGCATGGAAATCGGAATACTTGGCGGCGGCATTGCAGGGTTGAGCGTGGCGCTTGCATTGAGCAAGCGGGGGTACAGTCCCCGGGTATATGAGCGCCGGACGGGGCCTGCGACGATGGGGGCTGGCGTTACGCTCTGGCCCAACGCTGGCTTTGTGCTAGAGGAACTCGGGCTGCTGCAAGACATAGCTGCAGTGGCAGGTCGGCCAGTGGCAATGCACCGTCAGGATGCCGCAGGCAATTCTTTGGGGGGCATCGATATTGCGCTGCTAGACCAGATTATGGGACATCCGACCCATACGATTTTGCGCCGGGACTTGCAGGCGGTACTGCTGGATCATGCGGCACAGGCCGGGATCCCGGTAGAATTCGGACATCGGGCAGTGGCGATCGACCTCGATGCTGGCGGCGAAGCCGTGGCGCGGTTCGAAAACGGGGTAAGCATTCGTCCGGATCTGCTGATCGGCGCCGATGGCCGCATGGACTCGGTTGCACGCGCGTTCGTCGCGGGGGACAACACCCCAGTTTATCAGGGCTTCGTGAACTGGGTGGGTGTGGCGCAGGCGGAGAGTGCATTGGTGCGCGATATCGCGATTCAGGATTATTGGGGTTCGGGTGATCGTTTCGGTTGCGTGGCAGTCCGGCCGGATTTGGTCTACTGGGCGGCCGCGCAGGCACGGCCATTGCCGGGGGCCGCGCCCGCAGCGGATATGCGGAAGGAGATTGAGGATCTGTTCGCGGGATGGCCCGAGCCTGTCACCCGCATCATCCAGGCGACACCGGCGCATGCGATCCGACTGATTGCCGTGCACGACCTGGAGCCGCTGCACACGTGGAGCCGGGCTAATGTGCTGCTCGTGGGGGATGCGGCGCATGCGCCGTTGCCGACATCTGGCCAGGGCGCTTGTCAGGCGCTGGAAGACGCCTGGCATCTGGCTCGGTGTCTGGTTGGGACCGACGGCTGCCTCGATGAAGCCTTGCTGCACTTCGCGCAGATCCGCGGGCCGAAGACCGCGAAGCTGGCCGAGCAGGGTCGCGTTTTCGCGAGCGGCCTGTTTGCCACTGATCCTGAAACCTGCCGCATTCGCAATGAACGCGCCAAGGCGTCCGATCCCTTGCGTGACGTGTATGCCTTGGCAGCAGGATGGGCACAGGGTTTGCCGATGGCCGGCTGCACGGACGGCACGCCGGTGGACAGCGTTGGCTCCGGCAGTCTGTACCGCCTCTGAAAGACTGTGCCGATGTAGACACCGCATGGCGTCTCCGGCCGCGAGGCGCCTCACTACTGAGCGAACCGGGCATTTTTGGACTGAATCGTCATCAGTAGCTTAGGCTCTCCCGATCCATGGTTCTTGAAAGATGAAAAACCGATGGATCGTGTTAGGGCATGGGCGTCCTGCCAAGCACTTGGTGCACGTTCGCGTAGCTGCCTGATTGAACGACAAGATCGGGTCCGGGTCTACCTCCCCTGCCCTGCAGAGACTCTTGCCGAGCGCTAGCAAAAGCAGGCCGGCGAAGGATGGTTTATCCGATCGAGGCAGCAGCAAAGCGCCTGCTTTTGTGCGCGATAGCGGCACTGTTGGCTACGATAAACTAGCCCGTCATCTGATTCGTGCGCTCGGCCAGATCGGGGACTTTGTGCGCTGGCGGTGGACTGGTCATCATGAGCCGTCCAGCCCGCTCAATTGCGAAAAGCAGTATTTTGAGCGTCTAGCGAACTCGTGGCGATTCACATGTTCAGGAGGGAGCTGGCGCGCCGGGCTCAGGAAAGCGGCGCTAACTAAACGATTGGCTATGTCTGGTTATACGGGGGCAAGATCAAGATATCCCATTCGATTGCACCTGCATGGCAATAGTCATTGACTGAATGTGCTGCGGAAACGGATGGTGCCATTGGAGGTAAAACGCCACGGGCAGCTTAGACTTTTCTGATCCATAGTCTTTGAAGATGAAAAACATATGGATCGTGTTAAGGACCTGGGCGT
The DNA here is from genome assembly GCF_002813325.1 of Janthinobacterium sp. 64. Classification (NCBI taxonomy): domain Bacteria; kingdom Pseudomonadati; phylum Pseudomonadota; class Betaproteobacteria; order Burkholderiales; family Oxalobacteraceae; genus Janthinobacterium; species Janthinobacterium sp. 64. The sequence goes on from NZ_PHUG01000002.1 coordinate 121,653, forward strand.
CCTAGCAGACGCCTGGTGTGCGATCTCGTAGCTGCCTGATCCAGCGATGAGATCTGGTCTGGCCTGTCTATCTCCCCTCCCCTGCAGCGACTTCTACCGCGCGCTAGCAAAAGCAGACCTTCCTTAGCCGCAACCGCCGGCGAAGGATGTTTTATCCGATCGGGGCAGCAGAGCGCCTGCTTTTTCGCGCGATAGCGGCACAGTTGGCTACGATAAACTAGCCCGTCATCAGTTTCGTGCGCTCGGCCAGATCGGGGGATCTTTGCGCGCTGGCGGTGGACTTCCAGGCACGACCGGCCAAACATGGCACCTGACGGTATCACGCCAAAACAGAAGCTTGCCGTGGTCGCTTAACCTCGACTTTTAGCGCGCTCTAAAACTGGGGGGATTACCCACCTGAGCGAACTCATTACTGCTGCGCGCACGCGCGCCGACAAGGGAAGTTACCTGGTGTGGCCACGCGACGTCGCCAACCCCACCGCCCCTCTCGCCCATTTAAAAGGGCTGCCGGGCTGCCAGCTTATCCTGTGCCCCAAATATAACGCCCCCTATGAAGAGATCGAGCGGCAAGCCGAATGGCTGGTGCGCAGTGCACCGGGCCGCGCGCGCGTCGCCTTGACGTTGCACCACCGGGCCCAGGATGACCGGCACCGTGCCATGGTCGAAGCCATCGGCGCCGAATTCAGCCTGCCGGTGGTGGCCACGGGCGACGTTGTCATGCACCTGCGCTCGATGAAAATCATCCAGGACACCATGACCGCGATTCGACTGAATACGCCGGTGGCGCAGTGCGGCTATCAGTTGGCCTCGAATGCCGAAGCGCATCTGCGCTCGCGCCTACGGCTGGGCAACCTGTATCCGCGCGAGGCCCTGGATGAAACCCTGCGCGTGGCCCAGCGCTGCACCTTCTCGCTTGATGAACTGCGCTATGAATATCCAGGCGAGATTGTGCCCGAGGGACAGACCCCGGCCAGCTACCTGCGCGAGCAAGCGTATATCGGCGCGCACTGGCGCTACCCGCACGCTATTCCCGACAACGTGCAGGCGCAGCTCGAATATGAGCTGGAACTGATCGGCGACATGCAGTATGAACCGTATTTTTTGACGGTATTTGACATCGTGCGCTTCGCCCGCTCGCAAAAAATCCTCTGCCAGGGGCGCGGATCGGCAGCCAACTCGGCGGTGTGCTACTGCCTCGGCATCACCGAAGTCGATCCCTCGCGCGGCACCCTCCTCTTCGAGCGCTTTATCTCGCGCGAGCGCGATGAGCCGCCCGACATCGATGTCGACTTCGAACACCAGCGGCGCGAGGAGATGATTCAATATAAATGTTGACTTGATTTGTTCACGTTCTATATTTTGCGAGCGAGACAATGCGATATGGGCAAAACAACTGTTCATGAACACTTTTTTTAGCCGCGTAGGAAACCTGACATTTTTTCACCATCATTTTTTCACCATCAGCTAGCAAGAGCGTTCGCTGTGAACTGACACGCCGGTCCGGTACTTCAAGGCCCGGCGCCGAAAGGTTCGCGATGAGGCTGCCCCCTAGAAAAGAGTGTTTATTTGCCAGTGGTTGGGTGCCATTGTCGCTCAGAGCCCTTGCTCTAAAGTCGTGGCCGTTGCGGACTTCCTGAGCAACGCGTCCCCATGCACAGTCATTGCTAGACAATGTTGTGGATTCCTGTCCATCTTAAACGCAACACAATCATTCGCTGTTTTGACGGCGTCGATAATCGTTGTTCCTGACTCCCAGGACGACATGAATGGGTCGAGCCAGCGGAATGTCATCAGCGAATCTAGCGGCCATGGGGATGCCACTACGGCACGAACTCCGGAAGAAAGCAAAAGCTTTGGCATGCCGACGGTCGTGTTTTCATGGGGGTGCTTGTCCATACGGCCACCGCTGCAGACGAATAGAATGACTACTTCAGTACCGGCAAAAGAACGAGCAAACGCACTAGGAGCCAATATCAGTTTTCCTTCGTCTCGAATAGAGTGAATAAATTTTTGGTCATAAGCCAAGCCTCCGTGAGCGACGACAACTGCAATTGCGGCGTTGGATGCTGCTGCCGGAATAGTGCCGCTTGAATCGATTTCGAATTGGTATTTCTTGAATGTCTCTTGAAGGTTGTCGAACGCGATGTTCAATGGTGAAATCTCTCCCGCCAAATCGTCCGCTGAGATCCAGGCAACATACTTTTCACTTGCAGTTCGAGGGGCACTTCTGATGGCAGATAGCCACGATAATGACGGCACAGTTCCAATTGCCGTGGATGTTCCCAAAAAGTATGGAAATCCGTCTGCTGACTGTACCAATGCCAAGTTCCACGTAATTTGTTGCAGGGCAGGTTCTGCAACAATGAGCAATCTGGTGGGGGCAGGAATTTTCAACTCAAGCGGTTCGATAGACCGTTCGATCTCGAGAGCATTAACATTTGCGTCTCCGTAACGTCGCGGGTGCTTCTGGAGCCAATTTGACAAGCGTTGTCGAAAGGAATTTGCGTGAATTGGTTGGGGAATGAGTCTTTCGCCATGAGAGTCCACTTCCCCGAGTAAAATCTCGCCATCGTCACTGAGAGCGGCACTGATTATGCTGATATTTTCTTTCGCCAGGCTGCTGCAAAATTGAGTTGGCCACTCCGCTGACAGCGTTTTATGTGGAATTCCAGCTGGCATTTCGATCGCTTGTTCTGCCAATAGTTCGGTAGCAAGGAATACAATTTTCGGGTCAGTACTCAGTCCGTTGCGTCGACGACCGAGCAGTCTACGCGCAACAATAGTAACTTTTGCATAGTCGCTTGGGGTATCAGCGGCATACATTGCTTTTTGTACGTCATTAAATAAAGCAAGCGTGCTCTTCACATCAGGTGTGAAACTTGAAAAAGTTGAGACGAAGTTTGCTGCACTTTCATCCAGCTTAGCAACGGTTTCTTTAAATACCTGATTGTGTTTTTCATCAACGGGAACAGCAGCGCTGTGAGATCTACCAATAGCTTGAGCAAGTAGTAGTGCAGCGGGAAGGAGATTGTCCCTGCGACCTAACAATGCGGCACAATTTTTACTTGCATCAGCTACTAGTCTTGCAATCCCTTCAGAATCTTTAGAGTCCGTGTCCATTAAGCGAATGCTTATGTCCAACGATGATAGGCGAATGTCAGTATGTGGGTCGACCCCAAGCTGTTCAAGAAGTCGTGCTAGCAATGGGAGATATTCCTTGGCTAGCTCAAAAAAGTGTAAATCGCGCAATACCCGGACTAACGCATAAACCTCTTGCCAGAGTACTTCACCGTCTACGTCGACGCTACTCGCCATCGCGCATGCGATACCGAGTAGAGCTTCCACATGGTTATTGCATCTATGATAGATATCCCCGTACGCGTTCCAGACAAGGCGACACCTGACAGTGTCATTTCGACACAGTCTAAGAAGTTGCTCAGCAATATTACGAGCATCTTGATATTGCGAGGAATCAGCCAGCCGATCTGCAAGTATTCTTAGCGCGCTCAGGTCTTCGTTTTTTGTCTCGTCGGCGTAGTGCGTGATTGAACAAATTACTGCGACGACTTTTTCCATTGTCTCTATGTCGAGCTCGGCGCCGTGCTTCGCTGCCATAATCCCGAGTATGTTGATCAAACGTCTAACTGTGGCGTCTACATTGCTTGGAACCAGCCCAATCGGAAGGCGGGTAACACCATATTCCGCAGCGCCTTTTTCGCTCATCCATTGAAGTGCGTTCCTGAAGAAATCTGTAAATTCTTTGTCCAAACCTGCACTATTAGATGATGAGGTTTCTTTCTGAAAAATAAGCTGTTGTGACGTTTCTTTTTTTTCTTCAGAGATGCGATTTTGCAGGCGGCCTAATTCCGAGTTCGCCTTTGCTAGAGTAAGTGCGGAAATTATCGGAAGTCCGATCAGACCACATGCCTCTATGGAAAATAGGCGGGCTAGGCGACTACGAACTGACGTGTCATGAGGTGCTTTTGAAAGGTAATCGACGACTGTAGCAAGTGGAGCGCGATAAAAGTCTGAATCTGACGGAGCAATCGATTGTTTTAGCATAAGTTTTTGCACTGCCTGGAGGAGCACTTGTGCTGCTTGACGGTCATATTGTGGCGACTGGATAACAGACTGAGCAAGTTCAATAGCTAAAAAATCGTTTCCCTGCTTATGTGCGTGCAGCGCACTGCAGACGCGAGCTAATTCTTCCCAGCTGGGATCTTCCCCTTTTATTTTTAGAAATAGCTCGTCATAGCTGTCGGCATTGACAGACAGCCATTCGAAAATTATTTGGTGTTGCGGAGCCCATCCGATGCTAGGGAATAATTTCTGATCCGTGCCCGTGTTTATACAATTCAGAATTAAGCGACGATCCCGGGTCTCTCGCAAGAATACAGAGTTGGGGAGGACTGATGCCAGTTGCTGATCGGCCTCAGCAATTAAAACATCATCTTGTAGTTCGAGAGCTACCTCTAAAGCCTGTTCAATCCAGTGCTCGTCTTTGGCTCCAATGATTGCTTCTCTAATTAGATCAGTTGCTTGGGATTTTCCTCCCGCCTTCATCACCATTGAAGCTAATTGAATGCGCTGGGAACTTTCCATACCCTTTAAGCCGATGCGGATCAGTTCATCTATTTGCTCCAGTAACTGATCAAAGCATCCGGCTCTTGAATACACTTGTGCGAGCAAATGAATGCGTTGATGTTGATCAATTTTAAGTTTTTCAATTTCAGCGCGCACTTCTTCTATTTTCCCGGTAAGCGCCAATCCGATCCAACGCTCGGCCTCTGACACGACCTTCCACTCTTCAACTATTCCACTTTGTATATATATCGGGTAGCAGTGTGAAACAGCATTCAGCAATTCCTCGTTTACGGGCCGAGTGGGAGGTAGTTCATTGACTTGTAAGATTGCGTACGACTCATTGCCGATGAGGACAGAGATTACCTCCTCCGCTAGGACAGCAACATGCGGACACCACATGTCTTCCTCAGCGCGCGTTGCGGTGATTCCAGAAATTGGAGAAATATTTGCACGAGTAGATCGGTATTTTGACGCATCCACTATGGCAACAATATGTCGTTCTTTCACTTCAGATTTTATCAGCTCTATTGCATCCTCAGTTGCGAGTGACCTGCAATGCTCGATCCGAATTCTGCTCTTGAGATTTAATATTTCTTGATCGTCGAATTCGTTGCCTCTGATAAATTTAGCTCCTTTGTTGAGAGCTAAAAAAATACTCGCTGCGTCTGCATCGGTTGCAAGTTTGGGCGGAAGCACGATCGTAACATTTCGGAATAGTTTTTTACCCTCGCCATCCTGTGCAGCTAGGAGAAGAAAGGATGCTGTTCGTCCGATGATCTCTTCAAAGCCTGCGCCAATGATCAAATCGGCGATCTCTAAGTATATTTCAGGAAATGCAATGCGAGGGTCGAATCCATTGGTCATAGGGGCAGTTAGATTTTTCGTGGTTTCCATAAAATTTTCTTAAAAGATCGATTTCTCGCGGCTTTTATTTTTTCACCGATTTAATCAGTGATCTTCTTTGTGCTCGCGCATATGCGTGATTCTTATTTATTAGCAGCGTCGCATAAAATACTTAAACTATGATCGCGTGCTCGGAATAAGCACAGGTTGCCTTGAGCAGATTACCAATTTCTTGCTTCCACGAGTCATGGCTACGTAAAGGTGGCGAGCATTCATGCGTTCTGGTTCGAGAATTACTGCTATGTCGGATTCAAGACCTTTTAGTAAGAGAGTGCTTCCAACGGCGCGGTTTGGCATCGTTCGTCCGATGTGTCGGAAACGCTCGCGCTCTCGAATCGCTGCGGCTTGGAACGTGAGGCCTGTGTTTGCAGCCCGCAAAGCCTTAATGCAGAGGCGTGCTACGTCAGGTCTGTAGATGTATATTTCTGGCGACTTGCCAAACTTCTCAAGAAGTTCTGCTGCTGCACCGAACGATGGTTTTATACAAAATTGTAATGCCAATGCTTCAAGGTGAGTCGGCTGAGTTCTCGCCCGCCCGCTCTCCAAGCTTCGCGTCCGTTTGACTAAATCCTGGGGGGAGAGGCCACTCATTAAGCTTGCGGCGAAGGCAATTGTTTTTTCGAGCGCATCCTCCGCGAGCGCATCGAATCGTGCGGAAAACTCGACGAAATCTTTCATGTCGAGTGCTTCGACCATATGTGCGCGACCGCGTGCTGCGGCGTCCCATTGACTTTGCTTGTTCGCGCTGTCTGCAATGAGAAGTACTGATGCATTCGCATATCGTTTCTTGGCTGCTGCAAGTCGCTGTTCTGGGAACTCGTTCGGTGAGCCCTTGAGCTGGACCCATTCGACTTGCGCCGGAGCGTGGGTGAGGTCGATTGGCTGGCCCGTATGTAGAGCCGGACGAACTACTTCCAACAACCAGTCTCCAAGTTCGGGTGCCCCAGCGCGCTTCCATCGCCATGGTATTTGTAATGAAGGTAAGGCTGGGAAGTTCGGAGTTACGTGCGTGGCCCAGTCGACTACCGGCCCCGCAAAGTTGAAAATTGCCTGAAGCGAATCGCCCAGGACTGCTGTCGGTAGCAGGTTTGCCAAGGCTAGCACCATGCCGTGCTGCGGTATTCCGCAGTCTTGGTACTCATCGACTATTACGCGGGAATATGTAGCTTGGATGATTGAGGAGACGTGCCCCGCTAGGAGTATTTCAAGTGCTGCCGCGCGGATGCCGACATAGTCTGCTGTGGCGCCTTGTACACGTAACGTGCGGTCAGCCAGACCTGAACACTTTGGAAAACTCTGAACGACACGGATGGCCCAGCCATCCAAGGTTGCGACCCGAGCAGTTGACGCGGTCACTCCAGCACGTTTCAAACGGTGTTCTAGTGCTGCGCGGCCGGCGTTTGTATGTGTGAGCACAAGTGCAGGCTTGGAGGCTGCGCCGTGTTTCAGCGAAGCGGTTATAAGTTCGGTCTTGCCGCACCCAGCAGGCGCCATTACGCTCACTTTTTTCTGGCTAAAGATGTCAATTTCAGGTTCAGCCATGTGCGTGGGCAAAAAGTGCTTGCATGACATCCTTCAATTTAACATCGGAGTCAGCCAAATTAGGGCCGAGTACATCGGCGCCGACCCGTTCCATCTTTGTTATTGACTTGAACCAGCCTTTCCGACCCGGAGCCGTTTTGGTATCTTTAGTCGTGAGTTTTGCTGCTTTTCCCAAGATAGCTCGTTCATCGTCGGAGTAGGCTGCATCTCCGCCCACCAGACTCAGCACATAGGCGAGGGTAAGTGTTCCGGAAGATACCGCTTCAAGAGCTCCTGCAACCAAATCTTCCGAATTCAGTTCTATCGCTAGGGTTATCAACGCGTCAATGGCGCAGTCCGGTAGCAAGGTGAATAATGCTTCTTCGAGGGCAAGCTTCCCCTCCCAAGTATGAACTTCAACCCCTTCGGCTTCGGCGATGTCGACGTCCCAGTCGTCGATTGCTACATCGCTGTCGAGAAATGCAAGAGTACTGTAGCCCCATTTAGCGAAGACACCGGCTTTCCGCAGAATATGTTCTGGCGATCGACCGCCGGCATCAACAAAGGCCGTTGCTGACGCGTATGCTGAGGGCTTCCCTTGGGACGCATAGTATCGATCGACACCCCTAAGGAGACCCACTTCGCTCGCTCCTTCGCACACCACTATTGTACGTGCGAGGAATGCCTCTGGATATGTTCTAGCCACTCCCTGAATCGCGTCGTCGGTACCCACAATCTTGGTAGTATGTTTTCCACGTGTCTCCCTGCGAACGATGACAAGTTGGTCGCCGCTCAGCTCCCGGACTACAACGGGTGAATGGGTTGTCATGAAGACTTGCAGTGGCGGCGTTTTTTCGTCTTTTGACCCTAGCGAGTGCAACAGACGAATAAGCCGGTGGGGTTCCAGCCCATGCTCTACTTCATCGACTAGAAGGGTGCTTGCCGTAGTCGAGGCTTCCCTGTGGAGGCTCGCCAAAATCAGTCGTGTCGAGCCAGTACCTAGGGTTCGCAACGGAACGCCGTTTTCAGCATGGAGGCAAATGGCGCCGTCGGAGAAAGAAAGTGCGTTAGCGTCCAAGAGCGCTTGTGCAGTTTCACCAATGTCGACGCCTAGTTCCACAGCCTTCTTTGTGACGAGTTCAAGGACTTCAGTTAGTTGGTTGCCAGCTCGGTTGCCGAAAGCTTTTCTCGCATCACGCGCGGCAGTAACTAAGTCCGTTCCAACGGCTAGTTTCGTTTCTGACAGCTTTGTGAGTACTGAGTTACGCGTCCATGAAAGGTTTGCGTGGGAGTGGCTCCCAATGCGACTAGGCGCAAACAGTGCGCGATCCTTCCATAGCAACTGCTTTTGATAAGTCTCAGAAAATGTGCGCTCGGAGTAGAGCGTACGTTTGGTTTCAAGGTCCGCCGTGACGCGAAGTTCCAGCGTGAGAACAACTTCAAGCCCCTCTCGCGGCTCATCTTCAATTACCTGCTTTTCCTCGCTGAACGCTCTAAGGACTTCACCATAGGAATCTAAGTCCATTAAGTGCTCAGGCAAGGCGCCGAGGGTAACTTGGACTACGATGGGATTCTCGACATCCAACTCGTGAAAGTCGGCGTCACAAAATTCCATGTTTTTCCTGACAGATAAGCAGGCATCAATGGCGTCTAAAATGGTTGTCTTCCCGCTGTCGCCTGGGCCGATTAGGCAGTTGACTCCAGGGGTAGGGAACCAGGAAAGTTCTTTAATACTCCTAAAATTTCGAATTTCAATGTGTCGAATCTTTGGCACTGCGTCCTCCAAAGCTTGACCGACAGGCTAGGGTTTTAGAAAAAATGCGTGAGCAATCTATGTTAAGAAATGCCGCTAAATTTCACGATCAGACAACGATATCAAACTTTCCGCTCGGAATACTCTCAGATTGTCACGGATATTAGCGTTTGCATCTTTGCTCGTGTACGATGAGCCTTCGATTATAGATTAAGGCACCATTTATCCCGCGAAAAATGCTGGTGCAACGTAAGCGTATTCCCAGCACCGTCTGGACTACCCTGCTGATAAGCCGGATAGAATTGCGCTACTAGCCCCGTTGGCCACTTCAAATTCCCCCACCCTTGGCCGGGTCTACTCATCGCCCGCATTAAAAATGGGGGGATTACCAATCACTCCGCCGCCTCCGTGATTGCCGGCATCGAACGCATGCACATGATCCGCAAGGGTCAGTTCGAAATGCATCGCGCAGTGATGACGCCGTTCGCCTAGCAATCAATTTTATGCGCTGGCGGGACACGTTCGTCCAGTTTTAGGGCCATAGTGCCACTCCTGGAAAATTTTGCACTCTGATCTACATCGAGACAGTGCCCTTCGCTACCTCATCCTAAAGCACAAGGCTTGGCTCGGCTGTTAAACCTCTATTTTCAATGCGTCTTCGAATAGTGGGATGACCATTATTACGTATCGCTCATAGTGCTTCGCTAAATATCTATTGACCATAAAAAGTAGAAATAAATTAAGAGCCATGCCTTGCAATCCTGGCAATTACCACTATGTAGTTGTTGCACTTAGGTGCTTAAGATGACTCGTTCGCCCACAACCTAGAAGGGAACTAATATGTCTGATGATCTGACTAAGCGAGGCCCGCAAGACGCATCAAAAGTTAATATTCATGAAGAATGGGAGTTGGCCTACTGGAGCAAAAAGTTCGGCGTAACTAAGGAGAAATTGATCCAAGCAGTTAAAGCAGTGGGTGTAGGTGCCGCTGCCGTGGGTAAGCACCTCGGTCACAACGGCTAAAATTGTTATAGACACGGGCCATGCAAGTCAGCTTGCGTGGCCATTTGAATGGCTCGCGGGTGTCTGGCAGACTCGTGGCGATTCAGTGGCGATTCAACCCGGAGCAACTTACTGTTGATGCGGTGGCGTACGCTCCGTTCCCGTCCCGCGTCCTAAGCCGGACACGTCTGGCCGGTGTGGTACGGTGGCGTGGCCAGCAACGTGCCGCCGCTCCATTCCATCTTGTAGGCGAGTTGCTGCCTGAACTCGTCCCAGCCCTGGTCTAGAATGGCACGGTGCAGTCCCGACTTCTGCCAGGCCTACTTACCCGGCTGCCGGCATCAACCAACTGATGAACCAGATCGGTGACGCCAGGTGCCGCCTACATCGCTACCAGGTGCTGCGTTGCTAGTCGATCTTGCAGCGGCAGATGGTCGATTAGGTCCACGGCGCCAGCGTGGCCGGCTGTTGACTATCACCCTGAGGCTGCTTCGGTGACTGCCGGCAACGTTGCACGGCATTGCCGGGCAAGGCTTGATCAGCAACTATGTCCAGCGGGACAGCTGGACCGACGACTTCAACCTGCAGCCATACGAATCGTTTGCTATCGCTTCTGTGTGTGAGGCGGGGTGCGAGTAAAGCGTTGTTGTGCAATCACCTCGAGTCGCGCGATCGCCTGGGTAAACGGCGCTCGGTGGTCGAACGCACACTGGATGTGCGGCACCGCTTCCGCCGATTACGCATCCGCTACGAAGGCCGTGCCGATATCCACCAGGCATTCCTGTCACTTGCCTGCATACTCATCTGCTGGAGATACATTCAGCGGTTTTGTTAGGCGTTCTTAGAAATTATTAAAGTTGCATAATCCATGATCTGCAAAACTTCGGATGAAAAGTTGTGGGTGTTATGACGAAGTGCGGCACAATGGAGCGCCCAGCTAGGAGTGAGTGGTCGAGGGCGATTGGCTGACATACATTCTCTTGGCCAATTATTTTGTGGGTGTTATGACGATGTTTTGCCGGGATTACGAGCACAAACGCCGACTCGCGGCTCACACCTTGTTCCAGACCGTTACCAAATTTCACAATATTCAATTATCGGCATATTTGGAGTGAGTGATCGAGATCGATTGGAAGACATATGTGGGTGTTATGACGAAGTTTTTCCGGGATGCGCGCGCATGTGCGTATGGCCGTACGTACAGTCGAGGCTTCAAATATACACACTTAGGACTGATTGGTAGTCAGCGGGGCAAATAAACCAAAGCGCAAAACCCAACTGGGTGTGTTATCAGACTTTTGCCAAACTTTTGACCTTCGCCTTGGATTTCGCCACTGAGGCGCTTAGAGTTGCCCAGTTCGCTAACTTCAGCGTACCTGGAGCGGCCTTGGCGGGCGCGATATTACAGCTCCCGGGGCCATGGCATCCGCCCTGAAAATAGTGCGGCTTTTGCCCCCATGGTAGCAACACATGGCACGGGCGCTGCCCAGAGAGGCCCGTTTGAACGGGTAACGGCCAGCCAGCTTCCAAGTGAGCGCCGATCGTATCGAACAGTGGATGCTTATACGAATTGCGCGGACCAGAAGAGTTCGCAGCGACAGCGCCACGCTTTGCAATAGGGTACGTTGCGGAGTGAAGCCGGCCACCATGATGGGTCATACAAATCGCGCTGAATTTTCTTTTGGCGACGACTGAGGGTATGAACTGGAAATCCGCGTCACCGGGCAGCAAACAATTGTTTCCACTTGGTTTCGAGCGATGGAAAGTGACCGCAATTCCAGAATCGTTGTAGGTCTTACCGGTGCATCGCTCTAAGCTGACATTCTTTCCAACATATTCAGCTGGACCACCTACCGGCCAAATGTGTAGGAGGCCTCTCGAAAAAAGTTCTGCAGCCATCGCTTGTTGAATCGGCTTAGTTGGAACTGACGGTGCAAACCATTCGGCGTCCAAAGCCTCTAAAAAACGAAGAGCCGAGGACCAATGGTCAAAGTCCCAGTGAGAAAGAACAATCGGAGGGTCGCAAGAGAAGCAAAGTCCGTGCAGGCGATCGGGGAACGTCTTCTCGTTGGCAATCACGCCACCTCCGATGTCCACGTAAAGAAGCGGAACATAGTGCGCTGTATCGACGACTGCTTGGCAACTGCCTTGACCAACATCGTAAATGGCGACGCCTGCCGTGGAATGGGATTCTGCTAAAAGCTTTCGCAATTTGGGCCCGGGCCCGTAGACGCTGCCTTTTGTCTCCGCGTGCATTTCCGAAATCAGCGCCATATCGCCGCCCCAGGGGCTATTGGCAGCGAAATCCAATGGCCGCGGCTCGTAGAACGTGATTTTCACCGACTCGCCTTCCGAAAGAATGTTCCGGTAAACGCGACCATCGGCCTCAACCCCTCGCGCAGGTTCGAACCCAAACTCGAACCAAACGATATCACCTGGCGCCGCGTTGTCAGGCAGCGGCGGCATCGGATACCCCTCGAGCGCCAATACCAACAAGGGCGCGTATAGCACTGCACCAACCCATTCAGCTCCGCGCGAATAGTTGTTGTGGAACCAAGCCGTATCAATGCACTCAAAGAACACGGGCTCCGCCTCGTCCAGGACGTCTGTTGCATTAGATTCGAGCCGCTGGGCTACTTCAATCGCACCATAGACTCTCCCGGGACCGCCCTTCTCTTCTGCGTCTTCACCCGGTGGCTTAAAGAATGGATTTCGCGGACCACGGCCGCTTTTCACCGATTGGTGCATATTGCTCCCCTGACTTTTTCGCGTCAGCTTGCTGCGCATAGCGCGTGGCGGATAATCTACGCTTACAACGCCCCAACAACGCGCTGAACCTAAGAATCCGAAACTGCAACCAACTTAGCATACTAGCGTGCTTGGACAATCACGCATTGTCACAATCCGGAGATTCGCGGCCAACTTCGATCAGACAGCCATCGACTTTGCAGAATCTAATCCGCATGCTACATTTCTGCGTTTCCTTTGCAGCCTGCTGGACTCATACTTCCCAGCTAATCTTAACCAAAGGGTGAAGCTTGTTCGTCTGAGCGCAGGCATACATTAGCGAGCGATGATTTTACTCGATTGCTGCGTCTAACCTGCACGTCTGCGGTATCCCGGCGATCACGATCAAGTCGCATTGTCACCTACGAAAACCTCTTCTCTAACTCCCGCTCAACGGGTGACATCGCGCCTGTCTCAAGCCCTTTTTTAAATACCTCCTATTCTTGTATTGCGCACTTACTCTGCTTCCGCTATTCTCTTTTAATTGCTCAAGTGCAAACAAGTAAAACGCGCGCGGGCCCCATGACGTTGTCGACCGCCTCAGATGTTTCGCCATTCATTTACCCGCATGGGTTTTTTTGGCTAGGGGCGTCGAATACTCGTCGCCCTGCTAGCACTGTTAGCCTCGGGGTAGCCTGAACTCCTTAGGCATGCGGGCAATAACGGCTTTGAGGTCCCCAGTGAACGCAAAGGCTTCACAAACTATTTTTCAAGATGCTGAACCTGCGTGCGAACGCGGACCTCTAGCGCGAACTTAACCCTGTTCTTTTGCTTGCTGGGAACTCAATGTTAAAGAAGGTCAGAACACGGTTTCGTGCCTATCAGCTAGGATGCGCTGGCGCATCCTATTCGTATTATGCGGACGGGCACTTCACGTTGATTGAAGCCGTCATCACTGAGCTCAACCAAGTTCAACTTCTGGATGAGCTGCGTATCTGCGGGCGTACCCGAATTGATACGCTGCACATTACCAGCTGGGACCAAGATCACTGCAGCCAATCAGGTCTGCGGTGGGTTCTCGAAAATCTGCAACCATCCAAAATTGAGTATCCTGGCTACGAACATCCATCAGCCTGTTCAAGAGAGTGTCGAGAAATCATCCGCGAGTACGGCACCCGTCGCCGTCAAACGCGCGTGAAAACGCAAGCGATTGACCCACCCTTTATAGCCAGTCTGGATAAGAATGAAGGTCCCGGCTACACGAATATTTTCTATCACCCGAAAGAACTGCAGCCAGGCTCCAACGATAACTCCACAATCAAATTCTTCCGTTCTGGTTCGTTCAGCGTACTTAGCTTGGGCGACGTGGAATCGCCAAACATCTCTTCAATGATCCGGCGTTCCAATACGGTAAAACGCGAGACCGACGTGCTCATTCTCGCGCATCATGGCGCCGACAACGGATTCACGACGAAGAAATTTCTTGAAGAGGTCAACCCTGCAATCGCCATTTGCACGAGTAACTACAAGAACCAGCACGACCATCCTAACCAGGAGATTCGTGATCTCCTGTATGAACTCGACATCCGACTCTTAACGACAAAGACCGGTGACGTTATCGTGGAGTCCATTAACGGCCACGAGAAGGATTACCAAGTCACGAACTTATGTTCGGACTCCACAAAAGTCTCATCCAAGTACAAGTACGTCGCACGAAAGGCCCACCTTTTGAGCATGAACGCGGATACGATTCGAAACACACTGCATCCGACGAACCGCGGGCCTAAACGCTGAACAAATTCAGGGCAGTTGCGTCACTACGCGCACCATTGGCGGCATCAGGAAAAAATATGGCTGAAAAGATAGCGTTGGCATTGTCCGGAGGTGGGGTACGAGCGATGGTCTTTCACATGGGCGTCCTTCGGTTTCTCGCTGAGCGCAATATGCTTGAACGTGTTGCGGAGCTCTCCACGGTGTCTGGTGGCAGTTTGCTTGTCGGCCTCATCTTTTCAAAATCGGGAATGCGTTGGCCAACTTCTGCCGAATATATCTCGCTCACACACCCCAAGATCAAAACCACGTTAACGCGTAATGACGCCCAAGTGGCCACTATAGCTCGCGCGCTTTTGCCAAAGAATTGGCGCTTCTGGCTTGCACGCCCCAACATTTTGGCGAGAACCTTCTTTCGGGACTGGAAGGTAAAGGGAACCCTTGGCGACCTACCATATCTCCCAATCTGGTCAATCAACTGCACTACAGCAGAGACTGGCAAGCGATTTCGCTTTAAAGAACGCGAGCTTGGTGACCGCGTCGTTGGATACGCAGACGCCGCAAAGTTCCCCCTCGCTTCTGCGATGGCAATTTCTGCTGCCTTCCCAGTTGGTTTTGGACCTTTTAGTCTGGATGCTCGGCGGTTCTCCTGGACGGCCCGTCCGTCAGGTCTGGCGCATAGCCAAAAGAATATCCATCCGCTTTTTAAGACGCTGCATCTATACGATGGCGGCGTATACGATAATCTCGGACTCGAGTCATTTTACGACATTGGCACAGGCAAGGCTGAGGGCGACTATCGGATTATTCTTTCGGACGCTGGTGCACCTTTAGAACGCGGCTTCGGCTTATGGGCCCTGAACCCGTTACGTGTAAAACGTCTGATGGACGTGATGATGGACCAGAACCGCGCGCTACGGGTAAGAGGCTTTGTGGATTATGTTATTAATAGCAAACGTGCCGGATACTTAGGAATTTCACGTTCAAAGAACTTGAAGAAAGCGCTCGTGCGTGAACCGATTGGCTACAGCTGGCTCAGTGACGATCAAGCGCAGTACGTCAGCAATTTTCCAACATCGTTGAGCCAGATATCCGACGAGGACTTCGGCATCATCGAGCGACATGGTTACGAAACAGCGCGCCTCACTGACAGTGCGTTCCCATACCTTCAGGCTGAATGACGCCCCCTTCGGCCGGCAGCTGAAGCGAACAACTACTGACGAGGGGCACAACCCGCCCGGGGCCACGCCGCACCATCCTTGCAAAGTAAGCGTAAAGCCAGCGCCGTCTTGAGCCCGTCAATGAATTAGAAGATGATGGCATCACACCGCTGGGAAGCGGCGTGTTGTTTAAGCAGAAGGGGGCTGCGCGGCGCAGTTCCAGGGCAAGAAGTCGTCGACCCGGTTGACCGGATGATCGGCGATATTGGACAGCACATGACGTAGCCAGGCCTCGGGGTCGACACCGTTGAGCTTGGCCGTGCCGATCAGCGAGTAGACGGCGGCAGCGCGCTCGCCACCGCTGTCGGCACCAGCGAACATGTAGTTGCGCCGACCGATGGCGACACCGCGCAGTGCCCGCTCGGCGGCCGAGTTGTCGATCTCGATGACGCCGTCGTCGCAGTAGCGCAGCCGTGCAGCCGTGCAGGCTACAGATTCCACGCGTACTGGTTTGCCGCCGCCGTGTCCAACTTGAGCAACAGTTTTTCGAGCATGGTGCGCAGCCAGCGGTCGAAGTCGTCAAGCAAAGGGCGAGCCCTTGATTGGCGAACCTGCTGTCGTTCGTGCGGTGGCTTGCCGCGAATCTCGGCTTCAATCAGATACAGTTCGGCGATGCGTAAGTTCCATAGCGAGTGCATTGTCAGGATCCATATGGAACTTGGCTTCGTCTTGCGATCGGTAGGCTTCATCAAGTTGAAGGTAGGTTTCCATGTCTGCGTAGTATCTGTCCTTGACGTTTACAGGGATGCGATTGGGGAATTCGACGACACTGTCGTCGGCTAAAACGAGGTCCGGTAGGATCAATTCAGAAAAGTTCAAGGATGCCAAGGATTTTCGTTGAAGAATCTTGCGATTATGAACTGTGCTAGCCTGAGCGACTTCCGCGTCAGGCAACGCGTTAAACTGCGCTAAACATTTGATCCGTTCAGGGATTTCAAATTCAAAATCGAAGAAAGATTCGTCGATACCTAGGATCTTTTCGAAGAAATGGCGGAGTGCATCGCGCGGCTCGTTCCGCAACCGCATCACAAATGCCGTGCAATCGCTTTCTTCCAAACACTCCATCCATCCCTTCATTAGTTGAACGGTTTTCAGGAATAGGACGGGGCGAGACATCCCGCGCCGCAGATCGGCGGCAATGACGACACCATACGGACTCTGGATGTTTCGCACGATAATATTTGCATAAGCCGACATCAGCATATCGCCAGCATCGAGGGAAAATCTAGCGAGCACAGCGACTAATTCAAGCAATTCTTCCAAAGACAATTCTTCAAAATGCAGCTTGCACAGATGGATGAGCGCCGAATATTCGAGATGCTTTGACTCATCAATGGCCTCACGGAAGTCCCGTTCAATACTCCGTCTCGCAACCAACTGCTCTTCCGCATCCAAAATTTTGGCAACATCATACAACTGAGACAGATATTCATTAGACGTCGCATGCGCTTCCAACACTGACAAGACGCTGATTGGTACCGTGTGAACGAGTCTGTTAGCACGGCTAAATATCAACGTCATGACGGCACCGTACCGCGCGCTGTAGTCGACCCGATTGTGGAGTACATCGCATTCAGATGGAAGAATAGCAGGTTCATATTTTAACAACTTGTGGTGAAGCTCAACCTCCGTGGTATTAAGCATAAAAACGTCCATCCGCCTCTGTACGTCGTTTTGGTGCAAAAGCCCATCGACCAACTGAAGTTTTCGAAACTGGTACTCCAAGCCCCACCTTGTCGTCGTCATATCCAAGAAATGCGTTAGCTCATGCCGTATCAACGAACGTATGCGTGCTCGGCGCTCGTACTGATCAATCGTCAGAACGTCGCTATCCGTCAAGGACGCAGATATATTGCTCAGATCCCTGCTTTTTTGCTGGTATAGCATAACGATATGGGAAAAAAATTCGAAGCTGCCGAAAGTCTTCGAGCTTCGCAAGAACTGATGCATGCTTTTAACCCTAACTATCTAGCTAGTCGAATAAACTGATGCTGATGAGATCGTAATTGTAAGCTACATGCGACGTCCGGTGGCGCGGATTATCTGACTCGTCCGCACTCCAAAACTATCCCACGAGCCCGCAGCCGCATTTCTTAAACTTCTTACCTGAACCACAGGAACAGGGATCATTGCGGCCGATTTTGACCCCGGAGGAAATTGGCGTACTCTTTTGGATTGCCGGATTACGTCCTCCCTGGCGCCGCTGCGGTATCGGGTTGGCCTTGATTTCCGCAACTAGCTCGCGTTGGCGCATGAGGACCAGGCGGGCCTGGGGTGCCAGACCGGCCGCATAAACCTGAAGCCGTTCCATCTCCCGCTCGGCCTCTGAGTACAAGCCACAGTAGGCCAGAACGACGGCATACTGTGCGCGGACATCCAGATGCCTATTCAGTAGCTGGTTGCCCACGACCACTGGCATGACGTGCTGCTCAAGAACCTCACGTGCTGTTACGAAGTCCTGCCGTACGATGAACTCGTCGGCGAGGTCTTGCCCGACGCGTATGAGCGAATCGATGGCGCCGGCGATGGCGTAAAACTTCATCGCATGGATTCGTTCAAATGGCGCGAGCACGTGCAATTTGCCGGCCACAATGGCCTTGAATTCGAGCGCATCCGCGAGTCGCTTGATGTCCCCCTGATCAAGTCCCGGCTTATTAATCAACGCCCATAGCTCGGCATTCTTCGCGCGAAAGACTTGATCACGCCGAATACCAAGGGCCGCGAACGTATCGTCTATCACCTGTTCCAACACCCTCATCGCCTTTTTGTAGTCCCCAAGATCATAGAACGCTGCAGCCGCGTTGTAGAGGAAGACGCGCCGGTACACAGGCTTGTCTGGCAATCGGCTATCTAAATCGCTAATCGTGCGCTGAACACCATTCTCGTCACCGAGATGCGAGAGAAGGAGCATGCGCTTCATCAGGAAGGACAGAATTTCTTCCTCACCGAGCGCTCCACTGTCGATCAATCGCCCCATCGCATCTAACCTACGTGCCACACGATCCATGTGCCCGAGTTTCATGTCAGAGAAGGCGAGCCCATCCAGAGCCCAGTACTGCTGCTCCGGATCCGATGCGTCCTTGGCGACCAGCCCCTCAAGCCCGTGCCAGATTTCGGCGGCCACGCCCATTTCGTGAAACATCTCTTCGCGGATAAGCTCTACCAGCGTCTTGACGTCCCCACTAGCCAGCAGCAGCCGTGTGTATTGCGAGAAGCGCGCTGTGGTCCGGCTACGCTCGAAAGACTCAACCATCAGTTCCTTGAGGGAATTCCGAGCCAGCGAAGCGACCCCCGCAGGCATGCCGGAAAGGTGCTGGCTTCCGACAACGCGAATGGCGTCATGCAGCCGGATTTCCTTGTTGCCATAGACCTCCACCACTCCTGCAGCTCGCAATGTCCGGATCACACCAGCAACTGCTTGCACATCCATTCCGAGGGCTGCTTCCAGCAGCTTGTTGGCCTCGGCGGGAAGCAGGCCAATATCAGATAGGCTCAACACGGCGATCATCTGTCGCGCAGCGAGGGGAAACGCGTCGAAGACCTTCGCCAGGATGACCTCTTGCGCGGTCTGCGTCAGGTTGGTCAACGCATCGACAGCGTTGCACATCTGGTCAATGCGACCGTCATAGTCTTCGCGGGCAATCGTGGCGGCGCTCCTGACGAACAGGGGCAGGCCACCCGTCAGCGTCTTCAAACGCCCCATCGTGGCTGCATCACCTCGACATTCCCACTCAACGGCCGCCGCCGCAACAGTGTCAACACCCCACCCGTTCAGTGGTTCTCGTCTAAGGCCTAGAAGAGCTTCGATCTCGGGTAACGTCCCCAACGGTTGCGCCAAGAGCATGAACCTCAGGGCCGACGTGACATCGACCATGCGCTTGATGCTCTCAGCCGAAATACGATGTACGTTGTCCAGTACCACGATCGGCGACAGCCCCGAGCTCTTGAGGTAGATGTCCAATTGGCGGAGCGACTCGACGCCAGTGGCTCCTGGCAGCAAGATCTTGCGCACCGCATCTGACCCGGCGCCGGCCAACTTGGCGGCCAGTTCACGCACCAGCGAAAGGGCGAGGGCCTCACCCGGTGTCTCCGAGCAGTCGAAGTAAGCGCAGTTGTGGCTACTAAAGGTCGCCGCCTGCGAAGCCCAAGCGGTCTTCCCGGCACCAGAAAAGCCGGAAAGGATCCGGACCCGGGAATTCGAATCGATCTGAGGCTCATTTTCCTGGGGGCGGTACTGCTCCGGTGGCGCAGGAAAATCCTGCAGTTGGATGATGATCTGGTCGAACAGCGACGGCAAATCCGTGATCTCGAAGGTGTGATCCGCATGGGGCGCTTCTCCGGCGGCCGCCGCCTGGACACGTCCAGCCAGTTTCCACACGAGGGAATCAGGCGCCAGCATGGCGAGGGGGACCGTCGTGGCTCGATCGACGCACCATGAGACTGCCTCATCGATGCCCGACCAAGCAGGTGGCAGTTGAGCAAGGGGGCCCGTACAGACGCGGCCTGGGTAGAGGACCTCGACATCACCTGCAAGTTGCCCTGTCCGGACTTGATCAGCGAGCGTCGGCCCCAAGGCACGGTTGACCACCACCACGAACGTAGCTCGGCCCGGTCTACGGCCCTGAGCGTGCTCTTGCCGCAACGCGTCAAAACGCTCCAAAGCAGATTTGATGTCCGCTGGCATGATTGCTTGGCCGCGCGTTTTGACCTGGATGTAGGTTCGCCCTGCCGAGGTGACTTGCTCGATATCCTCATCACGCTCAACCGCAACTGATATCGCGCCCGTCTGTTCCGAATTTAGAAGACAAGCGGCCGCATAGAGATGCTGATAAAGGAAACCGCGATGAACCGCTTCGATGCGGATTTCCTGAGCTGGGGCAAGCGTCGGGGCAGAGACCATGTATGCCCGGGAATTTGGTATTTGGGACTTATCTAGTGACATTTACGAGCGGCCCCGGTTTTGCATGACATCAAGTGCGGCATCCAGAGCCACAACAGCCTCGACCACGGTCCTTACCGCAGCGCGGTCGAACTCATGACTACGCTGAGAGTCATGTACGCCACTATTGAGAGAGCCCCATTCTATATTGGTACGCTCTCCTTGTGTCCGATATTATGGCTCAGGAGTGTCTACGATAGTCGTGGCGATTCAGGCCCATTCCAGGCCCTGGCGCACGATCGACGCATGGCGGGCATCGGTGCGCGGAGTTTTCTTGATATCCATCCCATCACTATCGAATACGCGACGATGGCGCACGGTACGGCGGCGTACAGTGCGAGGGTTCTTCCAGTACACTGCGTAGCTCGACTACAAAGCCAGGAAAAAAGACGATGTTACGTTTGATGTTGCCACTGCTGGCCTGCGCGTTACTGGCCGGCTGCGCCCTCACCCGCGTTTCCGACGCCACGCTGGCGGCCGAAGTGGGCCAGCTGCACGCGGTCGGCCTGACCATGGACGCGGCCAGAAAAGTCGCCACGGAACAGGGCTTCGAGTGTAGTCCGTACATCAACCGGGACGTCTCGGTATCTACCCCGCAAGGCACGCGCAAGACCGACATGCTCGAATGCAGCAAGAAGTCGCTGGAACTGGTCTGCCCGCAGCGCCGCTACGTGGTGTTTAATATCGAACCTTCTACCGGCTTGGTGCGATCGGTTGGCAAGCGGTTCAACCAGAATTCATGCTTTTGATGTCCAGATCAGCGTAAGCGTCCACTCTGCACCTTATTGAGTGCAGGGGCGTTTTGATCGATGATGGCGTCACACCGCTGGGAAGCGGCGTGATCTCAAAGGGCTGCTGGCAGGTTGCAGTTCCAGGGCAAGAAATCATCAACCCGATTGACGGGATGATCGGCGATATGCGTCAGCACGTGACGCAACCAGGCTTCGGGGTCGACACCGTTCAGCTTGGCCGTGCCGATCAGCGAGTAAGCGCGCCTGACATCCAGAGAAACAAACGGCCGCGATGCTGGTCAAACCCACCTGACATCGTTTTCGAGAGCCCACCATGGCCAAAGCACTTCTTCCTGACGACCTGTGGGCGCTGATTCAGCCTTTGCTGCCAGCAGGAGCCGAGGTGCCCTGCCAGGCACCTGGTGTGCGATCTCGTAGCTGCCTGATCAAACGACGAGATCGGGTCTGGCCTGTCTATCTCCCCTGCCCTGCAGACACCCACGCCGCGCGCTAGCAAAAGCCGGCCGTCCCTAGCCATAACTGCCGGCGAAGGATGGCATAGCTGACCGCAGCAGCAGCAGCAGCAGCAGCAGAGCGCATACTTCAGAGCGCTATTTCGGCACAGTTGGTTACGATAAACTAGACCGTCATCTGTTTCGTTCGCTCGGCCACGCTCCGGTGGTGGACTGGTCATCATGAGCCTCCGAGCCCGACCAATTGCGAAAAGCAGTATTTTGAGCGTCTGGCGAGCTCTTGACGATTCACACCATGGAATTTGAATATGCCAATTAGATCCCTCGTCTATGTAAATAGTCTTTGAGCCGACGGTAGTTCGCGCGTTGAACAAATTGTGGTGCGGCTTGTGCTATCTCGGTTAAACATAGGTCCAACTCTTGGGACACCCACTGTTGGTCCGAAATCACAGCATTTAGTAGCTGCATCGCCTCCTCTGGAAACCGTTTGCAAAGTCCAGATCTTTGCAATAGAGATACCATGAAGTTAGGAGACTCAATTGGTATTAGCCAGTCCTTAACTGTGGCCAAGGCTGCTGGGAATTCACCTCTGGCAGCAATGACTAGCCGGCTCAACGATTCGGCAATTCGCGGCGTAGCCAAGTCCCGAGATTTAGGCCATATTTGGAGCCAGAATGGCTGCGCTCGGTTCTTCCAATAGGCCTCACGCTGCTCGGCCGCACCATCAAGTGCTTGGTACAGCGCCTGTGCGCATTTCTCCAATCCAGATGGTGGCAAAATACCAAACGCAGATCGGAAGTCCTCGATTGAGTATCCATCTGTCGGCCCCAACGCCGCAAACGTCAAGAATACAGCATATTGCTGACGACGTTCGCCAAGATCCGCGTAGTGTTTCGCGGCTTCTAAGAACTGAGTTTTAAAAGCGGTCATCAAGGGTTGATATAACCGTGGTGATAAGAGGAAACCTTCCCAAATAGGTCTTGCATCGTCTAAATTATTCCAATTAAACAGCGGCAACAGAAATTGATCTGTCCAAGCCCTATCTACACGAAAAAAAGCAATCAGCTGCGATGCCAGCAATACGCGGCCGTGACGGAAACGATCTACACCAACGTCGCATAAGGTACCGAACAAGGGGCCAATGTCGGCTGGAAGCAGATCGTCGTCGTTGGGGTTCCGTTTGAACCAAAGATTAATCAAAGTCTGAGTAACATGGCCGATCGGGTGGTTGAACGCGGAACCCACCGGATCGTAAGTTTTGACGCCATTTCTCGTGATATAAGAATCCGTCCCAACCTCTAGTGGTAGCTTCAGCACACGATGGCACAGCTCAAGCATAATATCCTCGCGGAGATTGCTCGACTTGGAGGCGGACTTTATCCACCAAGAAACTGAATGCGCTATCTCTTGGAGAACTGAATCTGGCATCGTCTGTACTAGGTGTGCGGCGAAATGCCAGGAACGTGAAACCGTAGCGTCCTCTGCCCAAGTCTGCAGAGCATCGCGCCACCTGCCTTTCGGCCAGATGTCATCCCGTGCCAAATCGCAGAGCGCGGCTAAACTTGAAAAGAAGCGAGTGCGGCAAACGTCATGCCAGTTATCCTCGTCAAACGGTAGCCGTACCGAAGCTGGCTTTTTCAACCATTCAACGATATCGCGCCGCTTCCGAGGCGCGATATCAACGGCACGGCTGTCTTCATAATCTGGATCGCCGGTACCACTCATCCAATGCGCGAACTCGTCGCGCTCATTCGCCGCTAGGTGCCATTCTGGGTAAGCTTCGGACAGTTCCCTCAGGCGAGCTGCTGCAAGCGCCCCCAACGCGACACCGGACATGTTCAGTTTGGCCAAATGGAGCCATACGGAGTGAGACACTGTGCTAATCCAGCGATCCTGCTCATGGTCCTCCTCCTCCCCTTCCCGCTGCGGACCTACAAGGATCGCAGCCTCAAGACGCGCTTGAGCAGCGCCCTTCAACTTTCGCCCCTGCAGAACAAACAATCTGTACACCTCCCGTCTGGTGTTCGAGGACCATAGCCACCACGTGCCATCGGCCAGCAGCCAATCCACCCACTGCTCGGGCGGGATACACTCATCCTGGCTGGCGGCAAAAAAGGCCAAGCGTTTAAAGGAAGGGTATGGCAACTCGAACCAAGCAAGAGCAATTCGCTTCGCGCGCACACTGTCATTCACACGGACGGCATTCCATGCATCCCTCAGCATTTCAATCAGACTTACCCAATCATGAAACCCTTGGTTTTGCCAGTGCGGCGTGATTGAGGGAAGATCCCAGTCTGAACGATCACTGCGGTCATCGGCCCCGCCTAGCTCCCGCGAAAGGTCCAGCGCATCGCGCAGCAATTGCTGTAAGTCCTCGATCAGCAGTGGCAAGGCAGCCACCCAGGTTTCGTCGGTAAGGTCGTCTAGAGCGGAATGCACATTGTCAGAAGAAAGTACAAGTTCCCAGTCCACTAGCTGCCAAATCTGGGTTGGTTCGGCAGAACTCGAGTCAACATCGGCCCAGCGAAATGGTTTCTTCAAGGTCACCTTAGGAGCAAGTAATTCGCGCAACTCCAGCCGCACCGTAGTGGTTAGCCCCTCGCGTTTAAGTCGATTTTTCCAACGATACAGATCTGGATCGCGCCACTGAGACTTTACCCTTCCACTCAGCATAAGGCGCCATAACGTGCGCATCAAGGCCCCAGGAACAGACATAGGCGCATAGAGGCGCATTTCATCCAATTCTGATATTTTCCCTTCTTGCTCCAGTGCAGCAATGCGATCTAAACCCTGCTCGATCAGAAAAAGCCACCTGTCGTGTAACTTCCCGCCCCGCTCCGCGATCCATATGATTAGTCTCGCGTCATTGAGATGCCGCACTAGCCAGCGGGCTAGGTGAAACATCGCGTCATCCCAATGGCTACCTGTGACGCCTCCAGAAGCCAGCAACATTGGCTGCGCGCAGTCATAAGGTGCAGGTCGGCGAACCAGGCTGAAGCGCAGTTTCGCATCAGCCTCAAAGCGGGGTGGGACACCAAATCGCGCCAGATCAGCATACCCGAAGCGCTCGTCCGCGAAGGACTCTAGTAGCCAATCCAGTGACGGGGCGGGGTTAAGATCTGCAAATCGCTTAGCTGGCAACCCTGACTTATCTGACAAGGCCCAGAGCATCCGGCCTACGAAGTTATCTGACAGCGTACTGTCTTGTGGACGAGCTTGAGCATGTTTGACGATGATCGCCTCTTTACCCTGCACTCCGTCGCGGTGAGTGTTTGACCAAGCGACCAAGGTTTGGTGCAGCATTGAGTGGTTGTAACTACCTGCTGGGACGTTATAAAGAATAGGTGTTACGCCTTTGGCTTCCCACTCGAGTGTCGTCCGAAGCTCCTGTCCTGGTTCACAATCGCCCAACGCCCACGCCTGCGGTGTGACTTCGCCTAGCAACCGATCAGCTGCCAATGCGTCCATCATGTAGCGCAGAATTGGGTCATTGATGCTATAGCCCACAAAGCAAACCACGTAGTTCCGAAACAATTCGCTCACAAAGCGTGCCGCCCAGCGCTCAGTGAGATAAGCAGAGCCGAAATCACCACTAGTAACCACCAGACGATTCAGGACCGTTTCGTTCATCTTTTCGGGTAACAGCCCGTGCAAATAGACCACCCCATTCCAGCGACTATTTTTTGGGACCGGCAGCATTGGTGCTGCGTACGCTTCGAAGGCTTGGCCCGTGCGTCTGGCCGCCACATGAAACACGCGGTCGAAATTAGTAGTAACCAACCGCAGCGCATCGTTGCGGCCACGCGCTAGGCGCAACAGTGCTACATGCGTGTCAGTGGCGCCCTTACGGCGGAGCTTCGGTTTTAGCGCCCGCGCCAATGCGGTGCGGACAGCCAGACGCTGTCCAGGCAAGCGACGCTCAAGTAGTTCGAGGGTAGCGTCGAAATGCCCAGCCTCGAACGCCGCGCACTCAATCTCCGAACACTCCGTGCCATTCAGACGGTATATCTCTTTTACCAATCCATTGAAGCCCGGCAGGCCAGCGGGATAGGAAATGCCAGCTCCGCAAAAAAAAACTACGCGACCCTCTTCGTGGGCTTGCAGCAACGCATCAGGTATGTCGGGGCCATGATTAATGAACTGCACTCAGACTCCTTGGTTGATACCAAATCCAGGACGCTCGGAAATGTCGCAGGTAAAACGTTAAGTTCACAAATTTCGTTAATTCATTGACGTTAATACGTCATAAATTTTAAGGAAATAATAACATTTTGATAGAGTGTCGGCAATATCATATGTAAACGTCCTAGGCATGCATACCTAATCGAAGGATACAGAAAAATTCTCACCATTTTAGTTACGCGGATCCTCCGGTAAGGAGGTGAATCGCCACCAGTTCACTAGACACTCACGAATCTCGCAAAATGCTGCTTTTCGTAAGGCCGGGAGCAACTTGTTGTTGAAGCGGTGGCGTACGCGCCGTCACTGCCCCTCCTATCCCTGGTCCGGGTGATCTTACGTTAACGATCCGCGACGAACGCAGGGGCGATATTTTTTCACGTTGTCTTTTTGCTTACCTGCAGACTCATTTACCAGCGATACATTCAGAAGTGGTGTCGGGCACTTTGTTTACTGGCAATGCGCTGGAGATATCTGAACGCCTTCATACTGTGCATAGTCGGGATAAACGTTTGTTGCTAGTCTTACCTTGCAGTCTTCGTCGAACCACAGCAAATTATTATCGTACAGCGCATGTAAGTCTTTCCTAATCATGAAACCATCGCCTGCACTATTTTGTCCAGAACGCCAATTTCTTCCAGTTTTATGCGCTGCGTCCAAAACTTGTCTAATTTTGCAGCCACTTACAATGCAACGGCCTTCACACGCAATAAAAACACTCTTACTAAATGCTTGTTGATCAGGCCGTACTTGGACTTCTGCGAACTTGGCAGCCCTAGTTTCTAATTGCTCTTTTTCAATATCACGAGAACGCGTTTCTATTAATTCCAATATTTCTTCTTTTCCTTTATTGAAGCGCCGAAGTCGCCCATTGGGATCTGTTCCATGAAGCTTGCTAAATTCCGTAGCTGTGATCGGATTTTTCCTCAAATCGGCATACCAATCTACTTTTCGGTGAAACTCTCGGACTTCCTTTTTGCTTACTATGTCCTCAGTGCGAGTGACTCTCAGTACATCATTATCAGAAAATTTTCCTGCGGCAACCCCTCCGATTCCGTTTTCCCACATCAAAACTATTGCGCCAATAGCTGGTTGAGCAAGTTTTTCAAGGTCGTCTTCGTCCCTACTAAGTACAGCAATCCCACGCTCCAACCATCTATTATGCAGACTTTCGCCGGGATTTGTCACCTGATCAGTATTAATGGTGTAGGTATCTGGTAGCAATTAAATTTCCTCTCAAGATTTTATTGAAATAAGTCAATCAAAGATAAAAATACGATTCTACTATGTTTTTTTGAGATTTATTAATTTTCGATATTGAAAAATTCAGATAGTTGATATCGTTCTTTTGGGTTATTCTGAGTGAAAAAATTAAATGATCCGCTGGTTGTGCAGTTATTTAGTTTCGTGCGATCATATTCCTCGTCTTAGCCTGGCCCTGTTCCGTGCCTTCCCATAGCAAAACGCCTTGTGACGTTAATCTTAGGATTCGCGGGGCGCGGCGCAATCGATTCGAATCGTCTTTCGTATTATTTCCGTTCTACAATGATGCATTTAAGTTAAAGTGTTGCGTTGATCGAGTGAGTCCGCAGCCGTTAACCGCCCAAGAGCATAACAAGTTGCCAATCGAAAAACTCACACATTGTCACATGCTTGTGCGAAAGTCCGCTTGGGGGGAAAGCCATCTGTCAGAATCAAGTCGCTGCAGCCATCAACTCTGGTGGCGATAGCCAGGCCGATCTGGAGACGACCTTGTTCAACTATTTAAAGCTTTACAACCACCACATTCCACAACGAGTCATCGGTGCAAAAAACACCCATCCAGGCGCTCAAAGAATGGCAGCAAAAGAAGCCGGAGCTATTCGTGAAGCGCGTTTATGATGAAACGGGACTGGACATTTAATGTATATTAAATCCTTTAAGCTCCAAAGTTCCAAAGTTCCAAATTTTCGAAGCATTAATAGTCGCTTTTCGAGTTTGTACAGAATCTTAGTAATGGGCTACAAGATAAGCCGACAGGGCAGTCTAGCCCTATTGGCTGGTTTGCGGGCCGTGGTATGCTACGGCAGAGGTTTATCGATCATTCAGAAAGGGCCGTGGATTAGTGAATATTTCAACCACCATTTTGTTGTCACATTGGGAAAAAGACTTAGGAGACGCTGAACGTCTTTGTGCAGATTTACTACGGATAGAGGCGTTTGAAGATGTTGATCCTCAACATCCACTTGGTGGCCCCGATGGTGGGAAAGATATTCTCTGCAGCAAAGAAGGCAATTCCTTTGTCGCTGCCGTTCATTTCCCGCGCGATTCTATTACTTTTTCAGCCACCACCAAGAAATTCACTTCCGACCTAGGGAAGCACTGATTTATTCATCTGGCACCGTTCCCTGCTGAGGTCCGACCTGAGACAATAACGGTATCGCCACCGTCCGCCATCGACCATGCAAAAGAGCTTTTCTGACCTTGAATATGCTGCCAAGAAGAAGCTGACGCGGCGCGACCTGTTCCTGGCCGAGATCGACAGCGTAACGCCCTGGGGCAAGCTGCATAAAGCCGTCGAGCCGTTCTATCCGAAGGTCGAGGGTGCCGGCCGGCCACCGATTGGACTGGCGCGCATGCTGCGCATGTACGTAGCCCAGCAATGCTTTGGTTTGTCGGACGAAGGTATCGAAGACGCGATCTCCGACAGCCAGTCCATTCGTGCTTTCGTCGGCATCGACCTGGGCCGCGAATCGGCGCCGGACGCGACGACCTTGCTGAAGTTCCGCCACCTGCTTGAGGCCAACGGGCTGACGCGCCAGATCTTCGACACGATCAACGGGCACTTGGCCGAGAAAGGCTTGATGATGCGCGAAGGCACCATCGTCGACGCCACGCTGATCGCCGCGCCACCGTCGACCAAGAACAAGGATGGCAAGCGTGATCCGGAAATGCACCAGTCGAAGAAAGGCAACGACTGGCACTTTGGCATGAAGGCCCACGTCGGCGTCGATGCCGCTTCTGGCCTGGTGCATACGGTTATTGGCACGGCCGGCAATGTGGCCGATGTAACCCAGGCGCACGCGTTGCTGCACGGCGACGAGACCGCCGCACTCGGCGACGCCGGCTATCAGGGCGTGGAAAAACGGCCCGAAAACATCGGCAAATCGGTGACATGGCACGTGGCCATGAAGCGCTCCAAACGCAAGGCGCTGCCCAATAACAAACTGGGGCGCCTGATGGAAAAGTTGGAGCATCTGAAGGCCAGCGTGCGGGCAAAAGTCGAGCATCCGTTTCATGTCATCAAGAACCTATTCCGTCATCGTAAGACGCGCTATCGCGGCTTGGCCAAGAACACTGCACAGCTTTTTACCTTGTTCGCCTTTGCTAATCTGGTGTTGGCTGGACGGCGCTTTACGATCACCGAATCCCGTAGTCCGTCTTGATTGCAGAAAGACGCGCAACATCGCCTCAAATTGAACGAAAAACGGGCTTGAACGGCGCGCCGGTCGGGTATTTGGCGCGCCAGCCTCGCCAGAAAACCGAATTGATCAGCGCTTCCCTAGAAGAGTCACTCAAGCATCATAGAAACGGTTTTATTTTCTTAACGAACCAACAGTTGACTGTCAGCGAGCGTAGTACGCTGGAAAAGATCGCAGCAGGCAAGCGCAAACGTTGTCTGATTTACCACCTCGAGCGTCTTCGCGTAATGCTAGACTCTCCGGCCGGATACGGCCTCCGCCTTCGGCGTTTGGGAGCGGCCATGAGCAATGAAGAGCAGGCTGCCTTCTTCGCGACGTCGGGCCAGAGCTTTACAGAGGCTCTCAATGTTCAAACCCGGGCCATCGATTCTCTCGCTCGGCGTATTGACCGGTTTGGTCAGGAAGGTCTAACGCTTATAAGGGACACAGCCGCTGTCGTCGCTGGTGCTGTGCGGGGCGAGCACACCGCACTAGGGGCAATGCTTGAGGCGGCTGCAGCCACAAGCTTCAAGCGGGCCTTGGAAGACCCAAAAGATGCTGTTAGCACCCATCTTAGTGCTCCATTACTTCGTTATGTGCACCGGTTGATCCAAGCGATTGATCCGGCAATAGCTGGCAAGTTTCGCGAGACTCAGGTTTGGCTTGTCGACCCAACCGGTACCCCGACTCCCGGCATCGAAAGCCCTTCTTGGGATAAGGTCGCGGGCCTAGTAAAAGTACTCGTCGATGACTGGAACCGCGATTACTCAGGACTGCTCGAAAATCCAGGCATGGTGATTCCTTCTATCGCGCGTTTCTTCCATCGATTGGTTTGGATACATCCCTTTATTGACGGGAATGGCCGCCTCGCTAGGGCGATACTTGCTCTCCAGGCTCGCGAACTACTGGTCCTGCTTGAAGACCCTGTCCTGGATCATGGAGCAGAGTACTACCTCGCACTTCGCGAAGCGGATGAAGGTAAATTTGAACGTTTTGAGCACCTCGTTGAAATAGCGGTGAAGCACGCTGGTTATCTTCAGAAATCTGAATGAGATACTTAGAAACCTTCCAATTCTACGATGATCTTGCCCCCATATAACCAGACACAGCCAATCGTTTAGTTAGCGCCGCTTTCCTGAGCCCGGCGCGCCAGCTCCCTCCTGTACATGCGAGGTGATTTCAAGTTCAACGACGAATGAGGATGCACCTCGTTGAAATGCGTAAAGCGTCTTGCAACTGGGCGAGCACGACTTCTGCCGTGCTGCGGTCCATCAGGCTGACGTAGTCCCGTTTGAACGTGTTCACGAAGCTCTCGGCCATGCCGTTCGATTGCGGGCTGCATACCGGTGTATGCACCGGCTCGATGCCCAGCTCGCGCGCCAGCGCGTGCGTTTCATGGGCTCGATAGGCGCCGCCGTTGTCGCTCAAGAATTCCAGCCTGGTCGAGCCGACGCTGGCCTGGCCGAATCTTGCCTCGACCGCTTCCACCAGCATGTCGTGCACGGGTTCGCCAGGCATGCCACGTTCCGCCCAAGCGCGCCAAGCAATGATTTCGCGGTCACAGCAATCCTTCATGAACACACCGGTCACCACTTCGCCGTTGTCGCAGGCGATCTCGAAGCCGTCCGAGCACCACCGCTGATTGGGTTCGTCCACCGCCACCACGCCATTGTGCACGCGGCTGCTTACTGGGCGTTTGGGCGCCTTACCCAACAAGAATGACGGCGACAACAACCTGCCTCAGATTACAATGGAGACAATATAAGGAAAACACTCGAATGTCCGATACAGGCCGCCTCCCCACTGCTAGTAACGCTCAGAACATTGGTTTCAGAGCCGAAAAATGCTTCACAGCACTCTGTCCAGAAACATGGCTTCCCAAGAGCACAGACGGCACGGACGATTTTGGCATCGACTACCAAGTTCAAACTTTGCAGAATGGCCAAGCTACCGACATGTTCCGGGTTCAGCTAAAAGGGACGACCATACCCGACCTAAACGGTGAGGGAATCCATTTTTCTATTCAACTCAAAGCACCGACCATTCGTTACTATGCGCGCTTTACAGAGCCCATACTACTTGTCCTCTGCGATCTGAGCGCTAATGCCGTCGCCATAAAATGTCCGCTTTATTACGTCTGGATTCATGACGAGTTGCGCAGATTGAACGCACGCAACCTTCCCGACGAACAGCTCTATGTGACCCTTCACGTTCCCAAACAAAACACTCTGAACGGTGACACAGATCTGTCCAAGGACTTGTCGCAATTTAGAGCGCTCGCGAACATCGGAGCCTCGCTGGACATGACACTTGAGAAGCGAAGCCCGTCAATGGACCAGAGAGAACGAGCTGCCCTGCTCGGAAAGCTTCCCGGGGGATTCTCGGCGCGGAGCACCGCCCTTATGGAGTCCCTGTCCGAGGAGCCGGCAACTGTGTGGCCGGACAGGCCGCCTGGATCAATGGCTTGGCTCTTGTTCGAGGTCGAAAAAGATTTGAACACCGGGGCGTTCGAGCGAGCTGCAGGACGACTTGTTTCGGCAAGCGCATTGATGCACAAAGCTGTTCCATTGGAAGTCGCGGACTACTGGCATCTCACCGGACGCGAGAGCCTATCTCGTCTTTGCCAAAACGAGGCCTGTGGTTCCTTTGAGAAGGCCATGGAAGCCGCGCCAGGGCATCCAAAGTATTTGGCTGCTTGGGCAGAGACTAAGTTTGGCATAGGTTTTTCTGAAGACAGTCCTGGTGATATGGGCGCCATACTTGCCAAATTGACGTCCTCCGAACCGGCAGTCCTGTCGATCAAGGCCCGCATTCTTGCCGCAGAAAAAAGATTCGACGAAGCGGAGCAGACGTTGTCAGCGTTCTCCGGTGCTGAGCAGCTCTCAGCCTTGGCCATCATCCGCACAATGCGCTCACGTTCCACAGATGCCCTCGCCGCCTGCGAGGCCGCCCTACTGCTGCCAGACTTGAAAGATGGGACGCGCATTCTGTTTTTGATCATCAAAGCCCGCGCCCAATTCAACATTGCGTTGAACCTGGATTCGGAAAGCGGAAGTCACCCCCTCCCGCTGACAGGCAGGCCCGAAGTTAATTTGAATCTGGTGCACGATGCTTGGAGCGGCATGAAACTGGCTGCGGATGGCCTGCGAGCAAGCGGCTGGCCAGTCAACGTCGAATTTTTGGCTGATATTCTTTGCGCCGCCAGCTCAATCATCGGCAAAGAGGAACAAGCGCTGGCGATCCTGAAGGAAGCGGTGGAAAAGCGCCCAACTCTTCCAACACTGCAATCCGCTGTAGAGTCTTTGGCAGCCCAGACAGGAGACTTTGATCTTGCACTGAGTTCGAACGCGATGCAACCGCAAAACTCCACCACTAAGCTTCGCAAGACCGCCATGCTGCACGCCACAAAAAGAGATGCCGAATGTGTCGCGTTTTTCGAGACGCAGCTTCCTACACTTAACCGCACCGATCCCATGTTTGGGGAAGCGCTCAGTTCGGCCATCACCTCGGCTGACCGCTTGGTCAGGGGGGACTTAGTCGAGACATGGTTACCGCTTTTTGAAGGAACTCCAGAGCTTTCATATCAACGCGCGGTGTGGAACTACTCCTCGACCGTCTCCAAAAATAAGGCCAAGCGAACCCTAGCACTGGACGAGCTTTTCGCCGAGTTTGAAAGCCAAAATCGGCCATTCACGCTCGCAATTCATTTGTTTCATGCACTCAATCCTCATCAATTGGCCGAGGCTGAAAAGATCGTCGCTGTCGCAGAGGTGTTGATGGGAGACAGATTATTACCGGTGGAACCACTTCTGCAATTAGGACAGGCTTACACAACGCTGGGGAGATGGGAGGAGTTATTGGCGCTCGCGGAGGATGGCCGCGAGCGTTTCGCAGAGAACCCAACATTGGCCGCAGTCGCCGCTTTGGCCCTGGACCGGTTGGGCCGCACAGCAGAAGCGCGTGCGCTGCTGTCCCCGATAATTGCGAAAGGTGTATCGGAACTATTCGTCCTCACGGTTCACATCGACATCTCCATTCGATGCGGCTTTATGGATGAGGCAATGGCAATGACGGAGAAAATGCTGGCTCTGTCCAGTGGGAGCGACAGAAAAGTAGAACATCTGAAGTTGCTTCATCATTTGGTTCGAGCGAAGAATTCGTCCGATCCGCGCGCGCACGCAATCGCTTGGCGCATCGGAGAGTTGATCGACCCCGACGACGAAATCGATGAGAGCGCATTCCTAATGATGGTCATGACATCGCCTCATCCCACAGAGCCCGACGCAGAGCAAATCATAGAATATCAAGCCAGGCTGAAGCGCTACTCTGAGAAATTTCCGAACTCGAAGGTATTGCGTTCTGCGTCTTTTGCTGAAAACGCGTCGCCAGAGGAAATGTTGGAGACATTGATGAGGTTGGTTGGGGATACTCCCGATAGCATTGAGGCCCGCCGCCAGCAAGCAGAGTCGTTAAGTGAAAAGTCGAAAGGAGCGCCATTCGCCTGGCGTCCGCAACTCGACGCAAATTTGGGGCGAGACCTTCCTTCACTGTGGGAAGCATCCAAGAAAGCGAAAGGCACAGATCAATGCCTACTGCTGCAAATGATCCCGGGGCAATGGAACGCATTCCCGTGGGACAAGATGCGGGATCAAATTCCATTGATGGATCATCTCTCGTTGTTGGTTGCTAACGACCTCGACCTCATCGACCTGATTTTCAAACTTTTTCCCAAAGTGGCCGTTGCACAGCGGACCATGCTTGAAATCGGCAAGCTGGCCGACCCTGTTTTTGGCTCATTCGCTGGAGAAAAATGCCGATCAATACAGGCCAGTCTTCAGAAGCACTTCGGACAACTGCTACAACCTAGAAGCGCCAAGGCAGATGCGGAAGACGACGGTGTCGCCTCCCTCCGAATTGCGGCAGAGATCCAAACTTTATCAAAGCAACCTCAGCATCTTTTGTACTCCGACGATGCCATTTTTAGAATTTATTGCCAAGGGCATGATGGCGATTTTCAAAGCATCTGCGTCCTGGACATTTTGGCTACGCTGGAAAGCAGCGGACTGCTAACTTCGAGACAGGTAGCGGAGAAGATTGGCCAGCTATGCAGCTGGGGCGTTGGAATCGCAGTCCAGCAAGGATGTCAGCTTGCCAGCCTGCCCACCAGCTTGTCCACTGCAAAAAATGTGAAAGAAGGCGAGGACATCCTTCACTCCTCAGAGCTTTGCATTTCCATTTTCAAGGGTATGTGGGAGCGTTTTGGCCAGACGTATGGAGAAATGTTACAACATGCTTCAAGTCTAACGGCGGCAATGTTACTCGACGCCAGCCACAGCCCGATATCCATCGCCGCGCTGATCGCCGTTTGGCATGAGAAAACATTGTTGGCCTCCAATCCACCACCCAACGTAGAAACCTCCTTGGCTCTCTTGGCCAGGAATACAGCGATGTCGCTCCCCCTGTCGGGAGCTGATGGCTCTATCAGCCTTAAGTTTTGGAAGACTTATCAGCTGCTGCTGGAACGTTTTCAGCCGGAGAAGGAAAATGCGGTGAGGTTGATCGATGGACTACTCATGATCGCATGCGTAGCCATTAACAATGACGTGAAGCCTGAGAGCTTTAGCCGCCGTTCTCTCAAAACATTCTTCGAGTCAGGGCTTAGGGACGGTTCAAATACAAAGCGCGCATTCCAAAATTGTTGCAAGCTTTGGCGCGAGGATGTCGTGAAGAAACTCGGAAGGCCTCCCATATTCGTAGATCATTGGACGCCAGCCAGCGTATCGAGGCCAGACTATTGGCGTCGTTGGGTTGGTCAAGGTGGTAAGGTAAACGTGGCCTATTACGGAATAATGCCCCCTACTGCTCCACAACCAGATCTTACGCCGCGAGTTAGTGAGGATGAAAATGTCAGGGACTATGGATGCGAGAAGAAATTGGTCACCCCTCACATTTTCGCGGAGTCGCTCCGTTGGGTGCGCCAAATTCCTTGAGGTTAGATAACTGAGTCAGTTTTCCACGAGGCCTCAAAACTAATCGATGGTCTCGTCGAATTCAAATGGCTGGGTGAGGCGCAGCCCGAGCAGCGCGCTGATGACTGCAGTTTTTCCTGCCTCATGTTTTCCAACCAGGCAAGTGAGGTCGCCAATTTCGAACTCGCCGCTATCTTCGACAGAACGATAGTTTTGGACTCTGGCGCCTATCAGCTTCATATTTTCCCTATAGTTCGAATCATTAACTGAAAATTTTCACTGCTAAAAAATATTGAAAGAACAGCCAACAATTCTTGCTCCTCGTCACTAATATAAACTACTATTGTTTCTAAATACATACCAGATGATATCCACCTGAGGCCTGCATGCAGATCAGACAGTTAAAAATTCAAAACTTTCGCGGTATTGCTTCCTTGACTTGGGCTCCCCGCGATGCATTCTGCTGTTTAATTGGAGCCGGCGACTCCGGGAAATCCACTATTCTTGACGCGGCTGAGGCTGCTCTGAATTCCCGCTGGTTTTCTTTTTCTGAATCTGACTTTTTAGCGTGCGACACAAGCAAAACCATCGAGATCGAAGTAACCGTGGGAGAGTTGTCCAGGACTTTGAAATCAGATGAGCGTTTCGGACTATACATACGAGGTTGGACATCCGGCGGAGAATTGCGGGATGAGCCTGAGACCGACGACGAGCCTGTTTTAACTGTGCGCCTCACCGTGGATGCCACATTGGAACCCGTTTGGGAACTGGTATGCGACCGGGTAGAAACCCCTCGAACAATATCCAATCGAGATCGAGCGCTGTTTGGTCTAGTTAGACTTGCAGGCGATGACGCACGCCACTTGGCATGGGGACAGGGCTCCGTCCTGTCGCGGTTGACCGGAGACAACAAGGAAGCGGCGTCGCGACTAGCGGAGGCATACCGTGCCGCACGCGACAGCGCCAAGCTGGACGAAATCGAATCTCTCGCGACGACCGCGACGGCGGCCGAAGGCTTCGCCAAGGGCCTGGGGGCATATGTAGAAGGACATTATGAGCCGGGGCTAGAACTTGGGCGCTCTGGTCTATCCTCGGGATCGATCGCGCTGCATGACGACGGAGTGCCGCTAAGGCTTGCCGGATTGGGCACTCGCCGCCTTGCGACGCTGGCCATACAGAAATCAGCAATCTCGGAAGGCGCCATCATTCTGGTTGACGAAATCGAGCATGGCTTGGAACCGCACCGCATCATTGGCGCAATATCTCAACTCAAAGCAGGCCAAAGCTCGGCCGCCGCCGCACGCGCCCCTGTGGGCCAAGTGCTGCTGACTACCCACTCCGATATAGCCCTAGCAGAATGCGGCGCTCAATCGCTCCACGTCATCAAGACATCCCGCCCCGATCGCGTGACAACCGCGATAAAGACCGAGGCACCAGTCCCAATTGCCGCACTGATGCGCTTCACTCCGCGCGCATTCTTCGCGAAGCGCATCTTAGTTTGCGAAGGCATGACCGAAGTCGGCTTGCTGCTTGGAGTGCGAGAACAATGGCCTAGCAGGCATCAAGGGAGACCCATCGAGCAGATGGGCGTGGCCTTGGCCGACGGTAACGGTGCACAAGCACCTGCCATGGCGTTGGCTCTGGCCGCGCTAGGCTACCCCACTGCATTGTTCATGGATTCGGATGTGCCGTTGCCGCCGCCCATCATCGCGTCGCTGGCGGCGGCCAACGTGCCCATTTATGAATACGGCAGCATGCTCAACACTGAGCAAGCGATATTCTCGGCGGCCAGCGACCAAATGGTTCAAAATCTCCTCGCGGTCGCGCGAACAAACCATGGCGAGGAGTCGGTGAGCGGAGCCATCTTTCCGAGAATGGGGATGAGTCTTGCGACTGTGAGGGAGGACTTTCAAACTTGGGAACTCAACAGCAATTTGAACGCGGCGCAGCTTAGGGCCGCGATAGCAGATGTGGCGAAAAACAAGAAGTGGTTCAAAGAGCTTCGCTACGGCAGAGAAATCGGCCAGATCGTCTGGGGCATCATGGGGGAAAATAATCCCGCGCCTCTAACTCAAATCCTGCTTCGTTTAGAACAGTGGGCCTATGCCTAGCCCACAGGACATCTTCGCACTGGGAAACGCCGCAGTGGTAGCGCCCGCTGGCCATGGCAAGACTGAGGTGATCGCCAACGTTGCCGCGCTGGGCCGACGCGCCCTTGTGCTCACTCACACGCATGCCGGCGTCCACGCGATCCGCTCTCGCGTGAAGCGCCTCGGCATTCCGCAACACGCTGTCGCCGTGGACACCATCGCTGGATGGTGCATGCGCTATACACATGCCTTTCCTGGCATAGCAAGGCCTTGTGATGGAATGCCTAGGACGAGCGCCGAATGGGAGCATCTCTACCGCGGTGCAGTCCTCGCATTGAGCGTCTCTGCTGTAAGGGATGTCATCGCCAGCTCCTACGATCGCGTCCTCATTGACGAATACCAAGACTGTAACCACGGCCAGCATCAATTGGCAATCGCTTTGTCCGGGATCGTGCCGACCATCATATTTGGAGACCCTATGCAGGGCATCTTCGAATTTGCTGGCGCGACACTGAGCTGGGAGAGAGAGATTCACAACCACTTCCCGTTCGCAGGCACATTGGAAACGCCGCATCGCTGGGCTGGCAAAAATCCAGAGCTAGGCGCATGGATCGCCCAGACACGTCAAAAACTCATGGCCGGCGAGCCTATCGATTTGGCGGACGGTCCGATCACCTATCGACAATCAGACGACGCCTTCGACATGGCGACATTTTTTGATGGCATCGATGCGCGCGAGGGAACCCAAGCCGCCATCCACTGCAACAAGGCCATCTGTTACCGTCTCGCACAAGCCACGCGTGGTGGATTCCAAGCCATCGAAGAGATGGCGGCTGGCCGTCTCCAAAACTTCGCCGCCGCTTGGGACGCTTCACCCAATCAAGATCAACGTCTAGCTGCAATCAACAGCCTTATGCAAGAATGTTTCCACGTCAAACAGCTCGCGGAGAATGAAGCACCTAATCAGGACGATGCGGCAATGGCCGAAGAAATGGGATTGGTCGCTGCCGATCTCGGAGGCAAAGCTGGTGCCTTAGCTGCACATCGACTATTCGCGATAGCAAAAATGCGGCCAAACTGGCGATTGTTTCGCAGGGAAATATGGCGCGATGGAGAAAAGGCTATCGCGGAGTTAGGGGCGGAGCGGGTGAAAAGCATGACAGAGGCGGCAGCGAGTATTCGGCAACGCGTGACCAACTCCGGACGTAAGATGCCACTACGCACCGTTTCCACGCCTCTTTTACTAAAGGGCCTCGAATTTGATCACGTAGTGATTCCCAACGCTGCACATTTTCTTGGCGAGCGAAGCGCCAATGCAAAGCTGTTCTATGTGGCCATATCCAGAGCGACCCAGACTTTGACGATAAGCGCAAGCAACAGGCTCATCGTTTTCCCAAAACCCCAGATCTAACCAATAAAGCATATGGTGACAACGAGCAAGACTGAATTGCCACGAATTCACTAGACACTCACAAGTCGCTTGAAATGCGGCTTTTCGTAAGCCTCGGAGCAGCTTGTTGTTGGAGCGGTGGCATACGCTATCGCCAGCGATCCCTAATCCGGGCACGTCTGGTTGATGTGGTGCGGCGGCACGGCAAGCAGCATGCCGCCATTCCATTCCATCTTGTGGGCGAGTTTCCGCCTGAACTCGTCCCAGCCCTGGTCGAGAATGGCACGGTGCAGCGCGGCTTTCTGACGCACACTCTTGCCCGGCTGTTCGACAGTGCCTTTGGCGGACCTGGACATATTCTGTACCTGCAAATCCTCAATGCAGACGAGCGCGTGGGTTTGGCAGTTGACATCCTCCCCGCCTAACGGACGGGGGTTTCTACGGCGCAACGCGATGACTTGCGATGCGCTTCGGTGGGTTCCTGCTTCTTCGAGCGGCCTGACTGCGCCATCTCTCCACAGGCTAGCAAGCGGTGCCCCCGCTCAAGCACTTGACATCCTCCCTACCTAAAGGATAGAGATCTCTACAGCGCGGCGCGATGAGTTGCCACGCGCTTCGGTGGGTTCCTGCTTCTTCAAGTGGCCTGACTGCGCCATCTCTCCACAGGCTAGCAAGCGGTGCCCCCGCTCAACAATGTTAATCGCGCCCACCACGTCTGCGTGATTTTTGTAGCCGCACTCGACGCACAGGAATTTCGCCTGGGTCTGCCGATTGTCTTTTGATATGTGCCTACAAGTCGGGCACGTCTGGCTAGTGTGGTGCGGCGGCACTGCCAGGAACATACCGCCGTTCCACGCCATCTTGTAGTCTAGCTGCCGCCTAAACTCGCCCCATCCTTGATCGAGAATGGCGCGGTTCAGCCCCGACTTCTGGCTGACTTTCTTGCCCGGCTGTTCGATGGTGCCTTTAGAGGACCTGGACATATTCCGTACCTGCAAATCCTCAATGCAGACGAGCGCGTGAACTCGGCTGATCGTCGTTGTATTTTTGTGCAGGAAATCTTTCCGAGCATTGGCGATGTCGCGGTGAATTTTCTGGACGCGCGCGTTCGCCTTCTTCCAATTACTGCTGAATTTGATCTTACGGCCCATGCGCCGCTGGTAGCGCGCCAGACGCTGCTGGTGTTTCTTGAAGCTGTTGAGCGGCGCGATGAAGCCGCCGTCGCTCAGGGTGGCAAAGCGGGCGATCCCAACGTCAATCCCGATCGCCGTCGCTGCTTTAGGTACGGGGGATTCGACCTCGCGACGGGTCAGAATCGACGCGAACCACTTGCCGCATGACTTGCTAATGGTGACGTTGCGCAACTCGCCGATGACCTCGCGGCTATTCCGGTAGCGCATCCAGCCCAGCTTGGGTAAAAAGATACGGTCGTTACCTTCATCGAGTTTGAACTCCTTCGAGCTCGCGTAGCGGAAAGCATCACCCGTACCCTTGCGTTTGAACTTGGGAAAGCCAGCACGCTTCTCAAAGAAGTTTTTAAATGCCGTATCGAGGTCTATTAAAGCTTGCTGCGAGCTGCTGCACGGCGTGTCCGACAGCCAAGGGGTTTCGGAACTGTTGCGCCAGGCTGTTAGATATTTCGCCATGGCCACATAGCTGATGAATTTGTTGCCGGCTGCGTGATTTTCTTTTTGCAGAGCCAAGGCTTTGTTGTAGATGAACCGGCAAGAACCGGCGAAGCGGCGCATGGCGCGCTCCTGGTCGCCGGTTGGTCTCAGCTCGAACCTGTAGGCTTGAATTCTTTCCATGATTCTTCAAGCTTACTCGTGTGAAGGCAGTATCGGCCACAAGAAAGCTAGCCAATTTGCGCCGTATTTTGGCTTGACATGGGTCGCATACCGTACGAAATTGCAGCTCCGCTCTCCCTCCCCTATCTAAGCTTAAACTCCTGCCTCGCGATGATGTCGTCGAACGCAGAAGTGATCGAGGTTGAGATCAGGGTACCCATTTGGCCAAATCCGCCAGGGTGTGGTCCAAAGTTGAATGCAGTCACATCCTTTTGAGCATCCACGAAGTCATCCATCGTGCCGATGGCATCGATCAGGCCGATTTCCTTTGCTTCTAACCCACTCCAGATTTCCCCGCTGGCGTAATTGACGTCGTGCCGCAGGACGCGGCCGCGCCGTTCCTCTAGTTCGCGCAAAAAGGTTCGCCCTACCCTGTCCACCAAATCCTGCGCCTTGGCTTGCGCGTCCTGGCTAGGCGGTGTGAACGGATTCAAGAATGCCTTCAGGTGACCGGATGCATATACCTGCTGCGAGATTTCCATCCGATCCAGCGCACGCGACAGTTGCCATGGCGCGATGATGGCGCCGATCGATCCCACCAGACTGTATTTCCCTGCGATGATCTTGTCGGCGTGCAACGCAATCATGTAGGCAGCCGATGCGCCGACGTTGCTGATCGCCGCCACTACCGGTTTCGGGTGCTTTTTCCTGAAAGAGTGAATCGCGTTTCCGATACGCTCGGCCTCGACCGGCGCGCCACCGGGACTGTCTATCGCGAGAACTATCTGCGTAACGTTGCTGGACTCAAACGCCCGCTTCAGTGCCGGCACGATCTTGTCTGCGGACGCGAGTGAGGTTGCAGCGATCTCGCCCTCGATGTGCACAATGCCTATGACCGGGCCGAAGGGACCTATTTTAAACTGCAACGTTTGCATGAAAAAGTACAGACCGAACAAGAGTGGCATGAGAACGAGCAACGACTTCAGCGTCAACGTGAGGCGGCGAGCAAATTTTCGATCCCGTTCAAGCGCCAGGCGTTCTTCCCTGAATCCCGCGCGTTGTTCGCGTATCTCGGCCAACATCAGTAGTGCGAGATTGGTGGCCTGCAGTTCAGCTTGACTCTTATCGTCATTATTTTCCATGGCGTTTCCTTGTGGGGGCTAGGCGCGATAAGTTAGCGACAACTGCCCCCCCAACCCAGTACGACAGTTTCCCAGGTCATCCTGTCACCGCACGTTTTTTTTTCTTCTTCTCTCCGGTTTGGCTGTGCACTTCGCATCGGCGCCCCTTCATCGATCATGGCTTCCGTCGGTTTTGCTTTTTCCATTTCGGCTAATGCCGCGGTGGCTTCTTTAAGCTTTGAGATCGGGCACCGCATTACAAAGGCATGCGGATATTCTTGCGTGCTCGCAGATTCGCGTGTGACATTGGAAACACTACATAACTGAGCAGTAACTACTCGAAAATACTGTTCATCGAAAGCGATGCCATCCTCGGAATGGAGCAGCAAGAGCTGGCCGTTCTTGCATTCCTTCGCCACAAAACGTAGCGCTAGCCGGGCGTAGATGACGTTCTCGTCGCGCGTGCGCGCCTCGACGAAGGTCCGTTGGGACAATCGATAGGTGGTCATCGTCGACAAATCGCAGACTGTGTCGTCGGTGGGCTTTTTTGCGAGTGCAACCGCTTGCACCGATGAAATTGTAAATGCCAAAATTAAAGTAAATGCTACATGCAGTAATTTCATAATGGAAAGCTCCCATAGTAAATTGAACAGTGTAGATTCAGCATAATTAATTATTTCTTGATAATTTTTTGTTTTTTGCTAATATGGGTATGAACCTATATTTTTTGGAATTGTTATGAAAACATTTATGCAAATTGCTTCGTGCGTACTCATCGGTGGTATTTTTGGTGGATCTTTTGGATTCGATGGTTCAGTATTGGGTACGGCAATTTATGCCGCTTTTGGAATTGTATTCATGCTAGTTCTATATGCAGTTTCTTATATTATTGTTTGTATAAGTAAAAGAATTTCGGCTGGATGCATATTAATTTCGCCTCGGACGTACTTAGTCATGTATGACGACTTCTTTTATGGGAGGAATCCGTTCAAAAACCAGGCTTACAGGATAGATGAGAACGGGGAGCCAAATCTAGATCCTCTGTGGTTACTCCGAGATGAAAAGTGAATTTATTTTTTAAAGAGGTCTTTTATTTTTTCAGCTGCTTTTTTATTTAATTCTTTAATCCCTTCCGCAACAATATCTGGATCCTCGGTTACTTGTCTATTTGCGTTGCCGAATAGTGATTTTTTCGTCGTGATGTTGCCAGACGGCGTCTCGACAATTCCACTGTCTTTTCTAAATTTTTGTCGTGCCTTATTCTTTTCAGTGTCGGCTTTTCCGTTTATTTTTTCTAGGTCTGACTGAACTTGAGTAGGCGTTTTTTTAATTCTAGCTTGCTCTGCTGTCATCCAATCTTGCCCTTCTACCGGTAGAGTCGGTCCATCCTTGTTTTTAGTGCTGTTTGCAGAATTATTTGGCGTTGTCGCATGTGTTCGTGATTTGTTAGCCTGATGCTGCTTATCGATGTCTGGATACAGTGAGGGATTGTCCTTCATGTCTCGATATGCCGCTCTTACTGATTCAAATGAGTCTGGAAGATTGCTGTTTGTGGTTGGCAATATGGGTGTGTTTGCAATGCTTCCGAGATGAGAATCGATAATAGTTTTGGCAGCTGCACTGTTCTGGTTGTGTGACAAAAGTGATTCAAATAGTTGAATATTTTGTGGATCCTTTGCAATATCCAGATTAAAATATTCCCCGCGCGAATGCGCTGCCGATATACTTGTAGCGTAGTCTACTTGTTCGCGCAACGTTGCATCTGCACGCTCCGAGTTCGCTACCGTTTCGGTGATTCTGGCTGCATTTTCGGTGGCGGTCCTTTGATCCGCAGTAACAGAGTTCAATAAACTGGTATTCTTGGCAAGCGACTCTGCCCATTCCTTGAAATTAGATACATCTTCATTACTCAAGTGGCTTTTGATCTCCGATTCCTTTTTGTCTATTGCGGCCGAGTACTGTTTGCCGCCATGTCCTGATAGCGCAATTTTTGTACCAGGAACGACGCCAAAACCTGGTATGCCGAAACTCAGATCGACTCCAGCACCAAAAGCTACGTTTGCGACCTGTTGCTCGCTGGCCCCAACGGCTTTCGCAATGGTTTCGGTAAGTTGCTTAAGCTCTTGCGTACGTGCGCCAAATCCTTCAATACTGTTTCTTGTGGCACCTTTAGACCGATTCTTTGCCACGCCAGTTCCATCGACATGGAGAAGGGCATTCGAGAAGGCGGCCGCTTTGTCCCTTGTTGCTGCGACAGCATTTGACTCCGCTGCCGACACTTGTTGATTGGCAGCAGCAACATGGTTTTCCGTCACCTTGCCCTCCACTGTTCTGGAAACCGGTCCTTCATTGGCCAATGCCTTGGCAGCGGTGAGGCCGGACAACGCATTGGTGGTGTAGCTATTTCCTGAAACATCATTTTGCCGACCACTGAAGAACGGTGACGAGCGGACAGGTGCCAAGGTCATCTGGTCCATGGCGGCATTTCCCATGGATACGTTGCCCGTTGCCGCCGAATTGGTGGCACTG
Source organism: Janthinobacterium sp. 64 (assembly GCF_002813325.1). Lineage (NCBI taxonomy): Bacteria > Pseudomonadati > Pseudomonadota > Betaproteobacteria > Burkholderiales > Oxalobacteraceae > Janthinobacterium > Janthinobacterium sp. 64. Next base: position 165,781 of record NZ_PHUG01000002.1, read on the forward strand.
GTCACATTACTTTGCAACAGGCGCATGCCATCGACGAGCGCGGTGCCAAAGTTCTCCATGCGCTTGAGGGCAGCCCAGGCAATGAAAGGAATGCTGATGGTCATATAGCCGACGACGGCTTCGCCCGAAATGGCGCTGGAAAAAATGGTCGAGGACGTGGCCAGCGACAGGGCGTTGACGCCGTTGCCTACGCTGGCCGCAGCGGCCAAGTCACGCATTGCATACATGGTCGCCATATAGTTCAGGATGGCATAGAGCGGTGGCCACAGCTGGATCCAGATGAGCACAGACGCATAGTTCTTGAAGCCGGCCACGGTATCTTTGCCGTTGGTCAACATTAGGATGAGGATTAACAGCGGGAATATCGCGTACGCCACCGCTTCGACCACGTTGCGGATCACGGGCAGCGCTTGCTCCGCCACCTTGCCGTTGTTAATCCACGCGGCGTTCGTTTGGGCCACCGCTTGCGCGCGGCCAACGGCCAGCAGCATGGTAGCCGGATCGTTGATCTTCTGTCCGGCCATGAGACTGGTATCGTTGACAGCATTGATGAGCGCGTTTTGCCGAATAATATTGGCTGCGGTGGCCGAGGCGTCGGCTATTTTTGCTTTCAGGTAGGCTTGCTGAATCTGGTCCGCGATCAGGGCCGAGGCTACCGTCCCAGGAAGCGTCGGATTCATGCGGAATGCCAGTGTGCCTTGGATGCGCTGAACTTCGGCCGGCATTTTCGCCGATAGCTTTGTATATGCCTGAGGACAGGTGAGCACTTCCGCGGTGCCGGCCGCATTCGTGATGCTGCTAAACCGGGCCGGATTCGGGTCGCCCATGAGACTCCACACGTCGCCCGAGGTCGCAAATGCGTCCGGCGACAGGTAGCCAGAGGCCAGATCAAACGTTGTACAGTTATGGATAAAATTGATGAGGTCTGTTCGGAAATACGGGCTTTGGAATACCACTTTGGAAGCCTCACGCACCATGCGGCTCCCAAACATCAGTCCGTTTTTCTGGTACGTGAGCTTGTCGGGCATGCCGGCCGCCCCCGGGATCACCTGCATGGCCGTTTCTTCGAGTTCCGTCAGGCTGTTGCCGACCGTACTGGTCAGCGAGGCGAGCACCGCCAGGCCGAACGGAACGTTGTCGACGAAGACTTCGGCCGAACCGCCCGTCTTGTCGACGATACCGACAGTGACCTTCGGCACCAGGAGTACCGACAAGACCAGGACCACCGAGGCGAGCCACTTCCAGCCCACCATCTTTTCCGGGGCGAAGGCATAACCCACCAAGGCGGCCACGAAGCCGCACACGGCGACGATGCCAAGCGCATTTCGGTAGGTGTTCGCCCCGACCATGGCGGCCACGGCATTCATCAGCCCGTACAAACTGTCCGAATTCTGGTAGGCAAAAATTTCCCACATGACTATTTACCTCCACCACCTTTTTATCACCGCAGATAGGCGGCCTGGCGTCCCAGCAGATCGAGTACCTGCTGTGGCATATTGGCGCGCAGTTGCCGTTCCAGCTGTTCCAGGTGGTTGGACACCACCGAGATGGAGCCTACTTTCTGGTAGACGAGGGCCTTTTCGCGGGACAGCTGGGCCAGCATGTCTTTGGCGCGCAGGCGGATTTCTTGGGCTCTCGCCTGTTGTTTCATGTCTAAAGTAAAATCTTTGTCCAAGGCATTCATGCCAAGCCTGAGATTCTTTTCCAGAAACATGTAGGCGTAGTCGGCTGCAATCACGTCGCGATAGGTGCCGATCAGCTGCTCGTTGGTGGCCGCAGACGGGAACGATGCGCCGATCGACAGCATGCGGTAGACAGGCTCGCTGGTCTGGTTTACAAAACCGACCTCCGGCGACATGTTTGGAATCGGTGTGCGACTTTGGATTTTATCAGCGATCGAACGCATCAGCTTTTCAACCTTCACCGTAAACGGGGTATGGACGTACGTTGGGTCGATGGTGACCTGGTCGCACGTTGTAAAGTTATTGCACCGCAACACTGTTTGGTTGACGTTTCCACCCCCGGCATCCGACTGGCCATAGAGCAGCTGGGAGATCGATGTGAAGGTCGGTGCGATCGGATTCGGGTCTCGTCCTTCCGAATAGAAAATGACGGTCCCGACCATGCTCATGATCATTTCCCGCTCCTTGTCGTCCAAGTAGTTACCGGCGAGCTTGAGCGATTCCCAGGTGAGGTTGCCGACGAACGGCGCCTTGTTTTTAACCAGAGGATCGGAAGATTTACGCGCCGTATCGAGAATGGAACCCTTGTCGGATTTGCAGCGGACGGCCGCAGCGGCATAGTCCGATTCGAGGCCCAGCGAGACGGCGATGTCCTCGCAGGCCTTGCTGGAGCTAAATCCGGTGGCTTCGGCGGCAGTCGACACGAGGGATTTGGCGGTGTTGCAGGAATTCATTTGCGCATTTGTCATCATCGATTCGAGGTTTTTGGTCCACTTGGTGATACCGCCGAGCAGCGGGGACACCGTTTCGAGCGCGAGCTGAAACGCCACGCCAGGCAGCGCGGCCGTGATGTTTTTCAGCATGTTCTTGAATTCGGCCGCCGAAATGAAGGAGAACGAGCCGCCGAAAAGATCGATGCCTCCACAGCCGGCTTTGGCTGTCGGATAATCGATGGCCATGAGTTGGTAGGTCTTGTTTGGCGCACGCAGCATCAGGCCGCCGCCGCTGAAGGTGTTATAGACCTGCCCGCGGAAGGCGCCCGGCGCCGTGTAGTTGCCTATGGCGCCGAGGTCGTTGAACATTTTGTTGACCTCGCTATTCAGATCGCCAGCGAAGATCGGATGAGCGTATAGCGCGCTGGTGGATAGGGACAGCGCGATGATCAGTTTGCGTATTGGCATGATAAATCCTCCTTAACGAGATGAAAGTGTTTTTCCGAAAGGTGTTTCGACGGTCTCAACGGCGCGCGGCCGCAGGGCGTCGATCCGTTCAACCAGCTGCCGTTCCGACAGCACACCGATGCCGACCGGCATGATCTTGCCGCTGATGGGCTGAGCCAAGAACAGCGCCGGCACTTGCTTGACGTTGAGCGTGGCGGCCGAGCCGTTGTCGGTGCGCGCATCAGCGAAGCCTGGAACCTTGCCGCCGTCCAGGCTGACCGGCAGCACCTGGATGCGGTATTTCGTGGAAAACGCCCGCAATACCGGCCCGAAGGCATGGCAGTACGGGCAATCGCCACGGAAGAAGAACATCAGGATGTGGTCGGTCCCGATGTTGGCGAGGGCGGATGACCGCTCCTGCATCTGCACCTGTTCAAATACTTCCAGCGCCTGGGCATTTACGGGCCGGCCCTGCGTGGTGGGGTCCAGGTCCGGATTGGCCCATGCCACTTTCTGCGACAGGTCGGCGAACAGCGAGGCATTTCTGACGACCTTCGATTCGAGCTCCATATAACGGCGCACATTGGCGACAGTCGGGTTCATGACGGCGACGGCCTTGAGCTGTTCCAGCTGCACCTGCAGCTCACGCAGCGCCTTCACTTCAGGCGGTGGCTGCGGCGCGGCGGGCTTGGGCTTTGGCGGCGCGACTTGCGCAGGCGGTACCACTTCCTTCTGCGGTTCGTGCATTGCCGGGTCGTCATAGAAATGCCAGCCGCGCCGCACATCGGCCTGCGCGGCAAAAGCGTGGCCAATTGCAGGGACACTGGCGGGAACCTGGGCGTGTACTGCTCCACATGCGAGCAGCACTGCCAAACAGTAGTGGTACCTTCTCATGGCGTTTTCTCCAGGCGCAGATTGGCGGGCGGCTGGCCATTGCGGCAGTAATTGATGCCGATATCGATCGTTTGCTGTTTCGGTGCCTGCCCCGGGGTGAGCCTGATACCTTCCTGCCAAAAACGGACGTTGAGACGGCGGCAGCCGTCCTGAGCGTAGCGGGCCAGTGTCGTGACATCCATGAAGAGTGCGGAGGTGGCAGAGAAGCGCTGAGTGATCGCGTCCGCCAGTTCTCCCGTCAGCATGCCGGCTGCGCGGCCGTCGGGTGCATCGATGGCCGCGAGCATGAGTACTTTCGGATCGTTCACCGCCACGCGGGGTGTGGCTTCCGAGGCCACACTGGAAGCGGCGCAGAGCATAGCGGCGCAGAGGGCAAGCGATACCCTGCGCGTAGTGGTTCGATTCAGCATTTCCCTCTCCCCATATAACAGGTCGGCGCGCGCTGGGCGGCAGCGTCCTTGAGCGCCGCCGCGTTGGGCAGCGTCGGTACGATCGAGGCATAGAACTCGGTCAGATCCAGCTTTGCAAAGTCGATGCTTTGCAGCTGGGCCACGCTAAAACCGGAACAGGAAGGATTTTTTGGTGCTCCCCAGCCTATGCCGAGCTGCGCCCTCCCCTGTTCGTTGATCATCCTGGCCAGGCGCGAGTTAAAACAGCATTTGGATGTCGTGTGCTCGATGCACGACACGCATTTGCCAAATACCCGGATGCAGGAGCTGCACCAGGTGCCGATGGTGTGGCACAGCTGGGCGCCCTCCTTCATGGCCAGCTTGCCCTCGCCGGCGTTGCAGGACATCATCGAGACCGCGATGTACATCACCGCAGTCATCGCCAGGCTCCAGGGATTGAACGCGATCGCCAGGTGTTCGGTAGTCGCCAGCGTGACCGATCCCGCCGGCAGCGCTGTGCCATTGACGGCCACCGTCACACCAAACGTCGTATAACTGCCGCTGAAACCGCCACTGGTCAGCAGTGCCTTGGCGCCTTGCGTGATGAACTCGCGGTTGCCACTGTTCATCAAGATGTCGAATACCAGGCGCGAGCCGATGCCAAACAGGGACTGGTTAGTAAAGTGGGCCCCGGCGCCGTCCGTATAACAGCAATTCTTCAGCAAGCGGTTGCGGCAGGTATTACCCTCGCCGTTGAACAAGGTCATGGTCTTCGGATCGAGATAGACGCCGGCCTCGCGCACGGCCTCCATGTATGTCATGACCTGCGCGAAATCGATGTCATTGGTATAGCTGGTACTGAAGCATTGCGTACCGAGACAGAACGTTTTTGGCGCACAAGTAGCGCCAGCGGGGCAGCCGGTGGTATACGCGACCAGCGCCGTCTCGGCACTCAATGGATCGCGGGCGATGGCTTGCGCGGCGGCGATAGCCGGATCGGTGGCCAGCACGGGCGGGCGCGGCGTGTTGGCCGAGTTCAGGGCACCCACTTGCGCCGCGCAAGCCAGGTCGCCGGGTGTCAGGGCGCAGGCCGCCAGGTGGGTACTGGCATCGCTTTTGAGGTTACTCTTGCCGTGGTAGACGGTTTCGGGTGGCGTCAGCGTATAGCCGGGCACGTGGGCAGTGGCGCTCTGGGTGGTGACGCTGGCCCGGGCGGCCTGGTTGGCAGCCGTGGCGCCGGCCAGATCCTCGTTGACTTGCGCCAGGACAATGGCAGGCTGCACGCTGCTCAAGCAGCAGGCGGTTGTCAGGGCGATCAGGCGGCGCATGGCTATTTTCCCATCTTGTCCAGAAAGCGGCCGGCGCTGCCGGCGAAGCGCGGTGCGCGCTGCTGGATAGTTTTGAGCGCGTATTCAAGCGAGACGTCGCCGGCGATGCGAACATAAGCATCCGGTGCGAAACAACTCCCTGCCCCGCAGGCCTGGGCGGGTGCACCGGCACGCAGCAAAACGAAGGTCGGTGCCTGGCGTACGGCAAAGCGCTCAAATGCCTGCGGATCGATTTGCCATGCCACCTTGCGCTCGCCCATGATCTTTTGGGCATGCGCCACGGTTTTGACCAGTGATCCGTCGTCCAGGCCCCGTAGCACCAGTGTCGCCTGCAGCTGCGCCGCTTGCATCGCCAGCTTATTCAGCGCGGCTTCCGGCATAGCGAAGGTCACAAAGACCAGTAGCCGGTCGCCATTCAACGCGGCAAGCGCGATTGGGTTAGATGCCGCTTCGTAGCCTTTGGCAATGGCGCCCAGATCGACGGGTGGCGTTGGGCGAGGCTGGGGCAAGGCGTCGATCCGCATCCGTGGCGTAGTGGGTGCTTGCCCTGGCGGCGGGTCGTGCGGCATGGGATTGGCTCGTACCGCGCGGGCGATATCCTGCTCGGTGATGACAGGCTGCAGCTTCTTGGCGCGTTCAATATCTGCGTCGGAAATGTGCGGCATCGCTTGTGCCGCCACTGCCTGGGCAAAGAACAATGCACCCAGCCCTGCCATGGCACGCAGCGCATCAGGCTTGGCGCCCGCAGGGGGCACTTGGATCGGATTAGTAGCCAACACAGCAGTTCCTTTTTCGAAATAACATAAATGCAAAATCTTCGCCCTTGACCGGGTATTCCTTGCCCGCTCCCCAGGCGATGGTAGTGCGTCCAAAAGGCTGGCAGCATTTGCCCAGTTCCTTGTCGGTGGCCGGGATGGGATATGTCAGCTGGGATTTGTAGGCCGTCTTGTCCATTTCCGGCAGGAAGTACGGACCGCACAACCCTTTCTGGCCATGCATGCCCCACGTCAGCAGCTCGCGGTGCATCTTGGCGGTGATGCGCTGCATCATCAATTCGGCGGTGCGCACCCCGCCTACGTGGTAGGCCGCGTGGCCATCGAGCGGGAAAAGACCGCCCTGGCAGCCGGCACACCAGAACAATTCGCGGCGGCCAAATCCCGCCGTGGCGGCAACGCAGTCGGCAGCGCAGGCGGCGACGGCGCCCGGGTTGGCGAAGAGGACCGTTTCCGGATTGATGATGAGCGTGAGTTCGTCGTCGCTCCAGAGCGGATCGACCTCGGTCATGTAGGCGATATCGAAGGAGCCGGCCTCCAGGCAGGGGAAATCGGCGACTGCCTTGAGCCAGTACATGACCGGATTGACATAAAAATGCGCCTGGTAGAAGGCGTCCTGGGCGCCGCCCGCATCCGTGGCCCGGGCGGCTTCTGGCGCAGGAATGCCCGGATTGAGATCGAGGCCACCGAGGGACACCAGGCAGAACGGTTTGCGTACCACTTCCACGTGGCGCACGGGTTCCCAAAAGCCGATGGACAGGCCGATCACCGGATTGACTTTGCACGAACAAATCGGACTGGACGGATTGGCGGTGTCTTCCTGGCCGCCCAGGTTGCCTAGGGTGACGCTGCCCAGGGAGATCGGCAGGATGCATGACCAGCAGATATCCTTAATCGGGTTCGGAAAGGCGCCAGTGCAGGTACCGACCGGCGCCGCCTGGGCATGGCCTGCCCCGATGAGGAGCAGGATCAAACCGATGGTGTGTTTTAGTAGGCTCATCTGCTCACCACGATTTCGTCGATGCGCAGGCGCATGCCTTCCTGATAGACCAAGGCCGGGACATGCCGGATGCCAAAGCGCCCTACTAATCTGCCCTGCTGATCGAAGTAAATGCGCGTTTTCCACTGTTTCATCAGCTCCAGATACGAACCGCCGACGAGTACCGGCTTGATCCGCGCACCATCGCGTTGAAGCAAAGTGCGCGCCATCCTTGCCTGTGCAGGATCGCGCGCGTCAAAAAACATCAGTTTTTTCGACATGGACGTGATCGCCAGCGGATTAGTACGGGTGCCTGCGGGGAACAGGACGTGACCTTGTGCGTCGAGGATGTTCTTGTCGAGCACATAGGTGGGGTCAAAATAAATGGTTCGCGGTTCCTTCGCCGGCGTCAAGCCTGCCACCGGTGCCGGGTTGGCCACGGCCGCCCTGCCTTTGGCGATCGCCTGCTCCTGCAACTTGTGAAGCTGGCCGCTCTTTTCCAGCGCCCGCAAGCGCTGGGCGATCATGTCGAGCAGGTGTTGCTCGGCAATCGGATAGGTTGGTCCGATCGCGGGCAGTTCCTCTGCCTTGGCCAGGGTGCCGATGAGGCTACTGGCCAGCAACAGGATCACAGTGGTGCGCATGATCCGCCTTTTAGTGGCAAGTAATGGACGCGCCCAGATCGCGCATCTTGACGCGATCGCTTTCCTTCGCCGCCGCAATCATCTGCGTCACCAGGGGATCGCGAGGTGTGCCAAAGAACGCCTGCTTGAGCCCCTGAAGACTGAGCAGGCGCTGACATTTATCCGCATACGCAAGCAGATAATGTTGCGCCGCTGAATGCACCGTCGGGGAAACGGCGTCGAGCACAAATAAATAATTCCCCATGGAGTCTTCGTGAGGAGGCTCGGCGGCGGACGCCCATCCTGGGATGGCCAGCACCACCACGGTAGTCAGGGATGCGAGGGTTAATTTCATTGAAAGCATGATTGACTCCTTGGTTTAAAAGATGGGAATGACGACGCCCAGGACCGCGTCGGCGTGTACCAGGCCATTGATGCTGTAGCGTGAATCGAAGCTGTCCTGGCTGGTGCCTTGCACATAGAAATACGAGGGTGGAATCACCGTCTCGGCGATAGGTTCGAGCCGGAGATGTTTGACGGTGGTATGCGTCTTGGCAATACCGACCTCCTCGCCATTGACGAAAACGTGGCGATCCCGGACGGTCACTTTGTCGCCGGCCACGCCGCGCACAATCTTGAAGAACGGCTGGTGGTACAGGCCGGGGAAGATGCGCTGCGCCGGCCCTTCGAAGGCATACACCACGAAGTCGCCGCGGCGGATGCCATGGGCACGGTAGTTGACCACCGCGACCGTGTAGGGCAAGCTGGGTGTCACGTTAAACAGAATAGGCAAGCGCGGTGTGGCATCGATAAAAAGACGCACATAGGCAAGTGTCCAGATCATGACCAGCACCAGGTACAGATACCAGCGTCTGCGCACATGCTGAAAGAAATCACGGGTCACAGTTTCACCTTTTTTCTGAGCAATGGAGTGAGATCGATCAGCGTTGTGCGGCTGCCGATCACCGCCGTTTTGTCGACCACCAGGCATGCGCACTCCTCCGGCAATTGCGCCAACGCAGCAGCAAAGCTGGTGACAAATTGTTCAGCGTCCGATATTGCCTGCCGCCGCTCTATGTCGGTATGGCTGGTCGTCATCGCTTTGAGGTACTGTTCCTGTTTTGCATTGAAGACGTTCGCCGCGTCGACGACCCCGATGACCAGCATCGGCCGCAGCACCAGCCGGTCATATGCCGCAATGCCGATCGCCACGAAGCAGGCCGATACGAGGATATTGATCAGCATGATCCTCATTGGAGTCCCCTGTCGGCCAATACCCGGGCGATGGCCTCGTCGATGGAGTAGCCTTGGGCACGCAAGGCATCAATCGGCTTGTTATCGGCGAGTTTGTTCGAGAACAGCAGCTGCGTGGCTGGATCAATGACCAGGCGTAGGACGCCTTCGCCGATGGGCGACGAGACATACATTTCCGCAAAGGCCCCCGCCTCGGTGCGTAGCGAGTTCAAGAGCCGTTTCTTGGAGGCGTCCATGACGATGCGCTTGTTACTTTCCAGGATTTCAATCGACTCCGGTTTTTGCCGCAGCAGGAAAACCCAGTCGGAGCAGTTGAAAGCGGCCGTCATTTGCACCGAACCGTAATAGTCATCGGCACCCTGCGTCGCGGTGCCCAGTGCACCGCCATACTTGCGCGCACGGCGGGCAGCTTCTTCTACGACGGCTGCTTTTACCGGGTCGTCCGCACCGATCTCTCCAAGCTGTTGCTTGAGTTCATCGATGATCAGGAGCTTCTTTCGATCGCGGTTCAGGTACATCTCGCCGGTGATCTGGTACATCAGCAGGATATTGACAACGGCATGCAGATCTGGCTTGCGTTTGAGTTCTTCGTTTTCGATCACAACGAAGTCATTCGAGAAGTCGACGTTATTCTTGCCCTCGAAGAATCGTTCGTACTGCCCGTCCTTCGAGTATGGATTGAGCATGATGGCAAGATCGCGGATGCGGTCATCGTCTTTGATTTCGAGCTCCGCGATATTGCCGGTCTTGAATTCGTCGCGCAAAGCGGTGATCGTCAGGTCGTTACCGTAGGATTTCCACAGTTTCAGCAGCACCGTCGAGATGGCCTTGTACTGCACTTCCTGCAGCCTTTGGCTCATGGAACACATCTTCGCCAGGGCCGGCAGCAGCATGTCGATGTCTTCGTGAATATCATTTACCGCTGTAAACGGGTTCAGGATGATGTTGGAATGGGCACTGAAGTCGACGTGCGTGCCATTGGCTTTCTTACACAGCTTCTCGAATGAGCGCCCGAGATCAAGCAGGCGCACTTGCGCACCGCCGGATCGGTATGACCAGGCTATCTCGTTGAGGGTGACGGACTTGCCGGAACCTGGAGCGCCGACGACGGCAAAATTGGGGTTGCCCAGGTCATTGTCATACAGGTCCAGCGTCACGAGCTGGCCGCGGCGGCCGGCGAAGATGAGCGTCGGCGTATCGGTTCCTCGCCATTCCGCCAGCAAGGGCGCGAGATGGATTGCGTTCGCCGTGGATTTGCGCGTCACCCGCTTCATCTTCTTCATGTCATTGTGGAATGCGGGCGTCAGGGTCATGGGCAAGCTCGCCAGCAGCGCCTGGCGGTGCATGTACACATCGGCATTGAGTTCAAAGCCGCTGGCACGCCAGATGGCCTTGGCCGCTTCTGCCGCCGCCGTCGCCTCAGCGGGCGGGCAGAAAATGGCCAGCTGGTGGTACATCGAGACGAGGTTGCCGCCGACATCCATCGCGTTGGCGACTGCATTCCAGTCTTCCTGCTTCTTCTGCACGTCCGGCATGATGTCGGCCATCTTGCTGCCGGCGTTCTGTGTCGCGCGGATGTGGTTCGCAGTAATCAATGTCCGCGTCGTGTTCGTATCGAGGATGTGCACGCCCATGGTGAGCAGGAACGGTGCACGGTACTGCAGTGCCGGTTGCATGACGTGGCCGATGAGCGCACCCATCTGCCAGAGGGGGAAACGTCCAGGAAACGATTTAATGGAGAAGAAGCGTGCTTCCACGTGCTGCGGCTTGCCTGGCTTCGAAAACCGGATGCCTTCGTTGGTCGGTTCCTGAACTGTATCGAAGTCTACAATCTGATCCCGCAGCTCCCTGCCCTCGTCGTAGTTAATCCATGGGGTGAGACCATCGGTGAGCCGGTGCGGATTGGTGAACAGTGCGCACCAGTTGATTAAATCGGCCGCATCGCATACTTTGCTGGGTAAAGAAGCGGCGTCAAGGGTGCTTGCCATCGAGTCGCGCAAACCGATGGCCGCTTCGCGCTTGCCGATATCATCGGCGCGTCCGTCCATCGTGACGCTCATCATCAACCGAAAGTCGCGCAGCGTAAAATGAAATCCCTTGGTCAGGGATTTTTGGCTCCCGGCCAGCAGATGTTGCACGCGCTGGCGTGCCAGCTGGCGGTACAGGTTGCTGTTCCGGGCCGGCCGGCCCCACTGCTGCGAGTTTTCATATTGATCCTCGTCTTCCATGCGCATGTTGGCATATTGGATCAGCGGGGCGCGGATGTCCGGCGAGCCAAACAGGTGAAATTGCACACCCGTGTTGGCGGGACAGTTGGTATACAGGCTTTGCAGCACTTCCACCATGCGCTCATCGGCACCGGCCTGGGGCATGAGTTCGAGCATGAAACCGAGCCGGTGATGGCGATTGATGAACAGCTGCTCGCTGTCGACATAGGGACCGTACGGTAGCCAGCTGGCAAACTGGTCGGGGGCGAAACCGTCACCCCGGTTCAAGCCAAACATGTCGCGCACGCCGGCACCAATCCCGTCGCCGCCGGTTTCCGCTGTAAAAAATGTGAACATATCGTTCCTTCCTGTATCCAGCAGCGGTTATGGGTGGTTCGCCGCCGGTACTTGCGCCGGCGCGCTTTCGGGCGCGGGCGTACCGGTATCGGCTGGCGCGCTGGCAAGTTTGGTCGCCAGCGGCGCGGCTGGGCTGGTGCCTGCGTTCATATTGGTCTTCGCGGTGCCGACTGTAGGCTCCTGCGCCGCTGCTTGCGGAGACGCTGGCGGTGTCAAGACTGCGTAGGCATCCCGGATCTGGCGCTGCGCATGGGCGACCTGCCACCGGCCTGGGTCGGTTTGCAGGTAGACGAAGGACTGATCGTGGAGATCGTGGTCGCTGTCTTCCCATGGTTTGATCCAGAGCCGCATGACGCGCGGCGGCGAGCGCAGCGCGGCGGGCTCAAACGCAGGCTGTCCCTGCATGGAACTGCCGCTGGCTGCTTTGACCATGGTGTACATGCTGCGCGGGGCTGCACGCGGGGTGCCCTTGATAGGTGCCCCTTTGGGCGCCGCGCCGCTGCCCGATGGAAACGAGTTGTAGTAATTGCCGGAGACGGAGTTGCACCGCACGCCTTCCGGCGCCTTGCAGGCATATTCGGACTTGCCGCCGAGGCCTGTCATGTCGCCGCACCCGCCCAGGAGCTTCAAACAAATCGCTGCGGCGGACAGGCTCTTGACGCTCAATGAAATGGATGAAATCAGTTGCATGATTACTCCTTGATGTTCTTGCCGGATGTACGGCTGGAGGCGGCTTGCGCCAGATGGGCCTCAATTTCGCTGGCACTGATCAAACCGGTTTCCCGTGCGCCATCAGCAAAGATGAGGGTCGGCGTGCCCTGTACGCCCAATTTGCTGGCCAGGGCCAGGTTGCGGTCGAGCGGATGGCCGCATCGGACAGGTGCGCTCTGCCCGTCCAGCGACCCGCTGACGGCGCTGCGCCAGGCAGCCAGGCGGTCGGTAGCGCACCAGATGCGCAGCGGCAAGGCCTGGTCCTGGAAAGGCACCATGAAGTTGTAGATGCGCAGGTTTGGTACCTTGACCAGTTCCGGTTCGAGCTGGCGGCAATACGGACAATGTGGATCGGTGAAGAGATAAAGGACGCGTTCGCCCTTGCCCTGCGTGGAGGCGATCGCATCGGCCAGCGGGAGCTGGCGCACATCGATCGTTGCGGCCGTCTGCGCTACGGGGCTGGCGGCGTTGGCGCGCTGTGCTAGTTTCGGCGCGGTCAGGTCGCGCATGGCACGCAGATCGACCAGCCGGCCAAAGATCATGTAGTTGGGGCGCGTATCGGCGACGAAGCCGACGTTGTCGCCCATCCAGACTTCGAAGACGTGAGGAATTGGTGTCGCCGTGACTGTATCAAAGGCCGTGCCGGGATAGGCTTGCTTGAGCGCGGCGAGCAGTTTATCTTCGGCAGTCCTGGCGTGGACGCCGAGTGTGGCCGCGCAGGCGAGCGTCGCTAGGGCCAGTCTAGTCAGCGTCTTCATTGGAATTTCCTCTATTGCCCTCGGCAAGGCCGATCCGATCCTGCTGGTCCGCGTCGCTGCGCGACATTGGCCGGGCGGGAATGCGCACGCCGCGGGTCAGCACCACATCCACTTTGCGGCCCGCATGCACCTCGATGACTGGAAACGTCTGTTCGGCCAGCCGGATGTAGTAATTGGCCAGGTTGTTGAGCGCGCTCCCCATGCCACTGCCAATGCCGCGGCGGAACTGGTCGCCGGTGCCACCGGTCGTCGTCGACAGGGTGCCAAACGGCGAAGTCGTGAATGAGCTGTTGCCTTGGGCGAAGCCCTGGCCGATACCGCTGACGATGCCTGCACGCAGGCTATTGGCCAGCAATTGGCCCTGTTTGGAGACGAGCGTGCCGCGCAGCCCCAGGTTGCCATCCTCTCCAAAGATGTTGCCCTCGATTTTGACTTCGACCACCGAGCGGTCGTAGCGGATGCAGGAGAGCACGTCGGTGCGCAGGTACGCGCGTTCGGAACTGATGTCGCCATACCCGGAGGCAACCACAAAGCACTCCTTGACGTCCGCGCGGAACTGATTCGGCAAGATGGCCGCAGCTGAAATTTTAATGAGTGCCGGTAGCGGATTGCTTTGGGCCTGGCCGCCCGTCGGCGCATCGATCCCGCCAAGCAGTTCCCCTGGCAGGATGCCGACTGGCAGGAAGTCGTCCAGCGTGTTCGCCGTCTTTCTCCCGTTGGCCCCGATCTCGCCGGTGGATCCAGTACTCCCACTGGTATCTGACTCGGCGCTGAGGGACACGCGGATCATCGGAGCGTGTGTCTCCGGCGGCTCGCTTGGCCGCATTGCGCCGGTGTTGCCACTGGCTACGTCGGTGGCGGGTGGCCCTGGCGGTGCGTTGCCTCCCGGTGGCGTGCCAGGAGGGTACTGCAACGGACCCGGCGCCGATGGCTGGGGAATGGGCGGCGTGATGGGCGCGGGCGGCGCTGGTGGCGGGCTCTGTTCCGCTGTCGCGGCCGTCTTTACTTCCAGATCGGCCAGCCGCTTGAGCAAGGCCGCTTCGACGGCCTTGCGGTCGCTGTTGATTTTGTCCTGCGTTTCCTTGTCGCTGTCATATTGCGCCAGTTTCTTGCCGGCGTTGCCGACCCATTGATCTTCCGGCGAGATCTGGCCCGGCACCATCATGTTGGGACTATCCACGTTGACGGTGGTGCGCTTGTCTGTCGCCTTGGGGAGCTGCTTGGCCGGGCTGCCGGACTCGGAATAGGCCAATACCGCCCACAGGACGCCAATGCAGGCCGTCACGATGCTAACCGCGGCCAGGTACTGCTGCTGCCTGGGCGTCAGCCGTGCCGTGAACGATTTCAATGCTGGCATGATGCGCATGGCTGTTCACTCCTCTGCCCGGATGACGTAGACCCGCGTGCTCTCATTCGGGCGCAAGTTGAGGTTGTCGATGGCGACGGCCAGGACATCGCCATCGTCTCGGTCAAATTCCTGTTCTGCGAGCACCAGTGGCGCGCCGGTGATGTTTTTGAGTGCGTAGGTCTCGCCGATGAGGCCGCGGCCTTCAAACTGTCGGATGAGTTTCATGTCTGCTTCCGCCCACAGCAGGCGCGCTTCGTCACGCTCTTCCATCCGGACGTCATCGGGCACCTGCTCGGAAGCCATGAACATCAGCATCGATTTCAGGGAACGGATGAATGTGGCGGACCTCGCCGGCGCCGGGCCAGTGGCATTGGCTGCCTTGACTTGGCGTCTGGCCGACTTGTCCGATATCACGATGGTGTCCGCAGGCACCTCCGCGCGGTTCAGGCGCAAGGTGTAGGTGGCCGTGGCGGAAGAGACAAACAGGTTGATCGCCTTGGCCGAAGTGCCTACCGGCTGAATATAGATTTCGCCTTTGGCCAGGTCGCAGGCGAGCGTCAGCTGGCCGCCGGGATTGACTGCGGCGCCGGTGCCTGGCGCGACGGGCAGGCTGGCGTCGGCAGGTTTGGGAGCACAGTTGCTGCTCGAGTAGATGTTGCCGACGACGTCGATGATCTTGCCGCCCTCGATGCGGATGCGCGTCGGTTCATGTGCGGCGATGACCGCCTCGATGGTGGCGCCGTCCCTGGCCTCTCTGGTCTGTACGGCCCAGGCGGGCAGCTCAACGAGCCCCAGCAGCAGCCACGCCAGTGGCCGTATCCGGTTTTCCATCGTTCAACTCCTTAAAATCTTTCAAATGCACGCGCGCGCCGCGGAAGACAAAGTCCGCACGGTAGGTCTTGAGGCTGTCGGAGGTATTGGCCCCGTTCACCTGCGTTTTGAGGTAGCCGGTCATCGTGACCGATTGCGTTTCTTCGTCCGGTACCAGCTGCTGCATCTGGAAGTAGGTGCTCGCGTTGAGCTTTTTCAGCCTTGCCGCCTCCAGATCCTGGCGTGTCTTGATGCTGCCGGCGTTCTCCGGCAGGCACCAGCTGAGCAACATGTCCTTCTTCCATTCGATCGACTTCGGCGTGACGTCCAGCATCAGGTAGGCGATATAGCCGGACATCTGCACCAGATAGTCGTTGCTGGCCTTGCCGTCCTCGATCCAAAATGTTTTATTGATCGCCGGCGGCACGATGACGGTGCGTTCGGTGCCGGCGATGCGGACAATGATGGTCAACGCCAGCATCAGGCAGACGGAAAGGATGCCAATGGCCAGGCGCTGGTCGAACACGCGGCGGCGTAGTGCGCCCAGGTCATCCTGATAGGTTTCCAGTTTCACGGTGCTCTCCTTGGTGCTACCCGACCATCTTGCGGATATGTGAGGGCGGGGTTGCGCGCATGGACGTCAGCGGACTGACAGGCAGATACCAGTACGCCCAGTGCAGGACAAAGGCTGGATGCTTGTCTGCTTTTTTGCGGCTGAGCCAGCGCGACACGGCGACGCCGGCGCAGACCGCGAGAAAAAATCCAAGTTTGCTGCTGGCCAGATAGCCGACAAAGACGGAAAGGAGGACGGGAAATGCGACATCAAAGTCCCAGAGGCCTATCTTCCATTGGTCGTCCAGCCGCCGGGGAATATAGGTATCGGCTTGCATGGCGCCCTCCTTTTATCAATGTGCAGCGTAACGGCCGACCGGGTTCAGATCGTGGCGCCCATGATGGAGCCGCCAATGATCAGGCCAACCGCGCCAAAGATCGCCATGCCGATGTAGAACAGCACCGGACTGAAGTTGCGCAGGGCAGTCAGCGAGATCAGGGCGACGACGAAGCCGATGAAGCCGACCAGTGCTTTAACGCCGGGTGCCAGTGCGGCCAATTGCGTCAGTGCTGACGTCAGCGGGCCGGTGATGCCGGTGAACGCGACGAGGTCGATGGCCGTGGCGGGAATCGCGGCGAGTAGACCCAGGGTGATCAGGGTCAGCAGTGCCAGGACCTTGGCTGCGGTGGAGACGCGCAGGCCAAGGGGCCGCTTGCCGTGTTGTCTGAAGGGGAGAACAGTGACGTATTGCAGGGTGTTCATGTGCATTCCAATCGTGAAAATAAGGAAGACTGTCTGTTATAGGACGGCTATCTGGCGCGGCATGGCGGCGCAGGAGGACCGCGGACGCGGCAATGCCACGCGATGCAGTGCTGGCTAGAGGGAGGACGGCCTGAGCGGCATGTTGCCAATGCTGCAGTCAGGTTGATCAGAGGTGCCGTGGTTCTCATCGCTGCGCCTGCCGAGGTGGATCGGCAATGAGACTGAGCTCAACGCGCCGATTGTTCTGGCGGCCGCCTTCGGTCGCATTGGCGGTGGCGTAGCAGCAGGCGCCGCCGCTTTCCACCTCAAACTGAACCGCAGTCACGTGCAGATGGCGGCGCAGATACCGTTCGACCGTGGCCGCGCGCTGGTGGGCGATGGCATCGTTCAATGCCGGTGTACCGGTGTTGTCGGTTCTGCCCGCGATATGCATTCGGCTCCCAGGCTTCACCAGCGTCAGAAATCGCTGGAGAGCGTGTCGGGCCGCACTATCGAGCCGCGAGGAGCCCGGTGCAAAGTACACCGATAGTTCGGCGGCATCGAACAAGCCCGTGTCGCTTTCTGCACCGGTTTCCACCGGCGCTGCAGCAGATGTCTGCGCGGCGTCTGCCGCTATCGTGGTTTGGGCCAACACTCCAAGGCGCGCCTCCTGCCTTGCCAGCGTCTTGGGCGTGCGCGCAGGGCATGCCGGTGCGATGCACAGGCCGTAGAGCGCCTGCGTACCGTAGTGCAGCTGGGCGATGTGCTGCATATGAGGCCCACGCGCGGCGGCCCTGGCAGCCAGGACTGCCGACTGAGGCTGGGTGTGCGGGCTTTCGCAGGAGGCCAGCAGCATGCAGGCGGCGGTGATTTTTGTGGACGCCAGTGCAGCGTGTGTGAGCGCGCGCCTCATGACAAACTCACTGAGACAAGCGCGGCCGGCACCGGCACTACCGGTTCGGAACGCGCGTTGTTGAGGGTGTTGCGCTTGGCAGCTGGTGGGGAGCGGCGTACCGGTGGCGCCTTGGTGTTGGTGAGGAAGCCATATACGCGCCAGGCATACCGTTTGCGTGCTTCCTGGCACGCTGCTGGTGCAAGCTTGACGCATGATGCGTTGTAGGCCCCGATGGCCTCCCAGGTGACATTAAAACGCTGGAATTTCTCGCGCAGTATGCGGGCGCCGGCATGGATGTTCTTGCAGGGGTTGTACAAGTCGTCTTCGCTCAGGCCCAGGTTTTTCAGCATGGTGCTGTTCGTATTGATTCCCATGTAGCCAATGTCGACTGTATGAGTGACATGGAAATGCGTGCGGTTCACGGCACGCGGATTCAGGGACGATTCAGCCTGGGCCACGCTGAACAGCAGTGCGGGAGAGATGCTGTACTGGCGGCCGGCATCGTCCCAGCAGGCATGCGCGGCACATGGCAGTAGTGCGCAAGAAAGAGCAGCGAATGACAGGAGCGATTGCATGAGCGTAAAAATCACTGGAAAGAGGATTCAACAGCCTGTTGTGCAACGAACAGGACGCTTTGGTATCAGCCGGTGCCGCGTGCGCAGAGCGCGAGGCAGGGGTGTTTCCAGGTAGATGCAAGCGGTGGTGGTGCGGTGGTTGTTGCTTGGTAATCGTTACGATTGCTGGGTATTCTTCAAACCGGTGGAGCGGGCCACGGTATTTTTGCGGGCTTGCCCAAAGATGTTGTGTTTTGCGATCTCTTTTTTCACCACAATGGCAATGCAGGCCGTGGTGAAATGGTCCAGCGTGAAATGGGGGTGCGGATCACAGTTCAGGGGTGATCGCTGCAGTGCCCGTAACAGCTGGTATTGCGGCTTCCAAATTTCCTCCTGGCGGCGCGGGGTACGTTGATCGCGCAGAAGCAGCTCGGTATGCAAATAGGTAAAAATCAGTTTTTCCGCGTTGTCGAAGGTGAAGGCCAGTGAAATGTACGCGCTGATCAGGTCTGTCGCGCTGAACTGGGGAGCATAGTTGTCGGCATCCAGGTAGAGCGCTTTCACACACTGGAATTCCTCATGGAACACGCGTGTCGCCACGGTTTGCCTGGGATCGTCCATCTGCGCGTGTCTGGTATTCGTGCATGGCGGAGTAAAACTCGGCGGCGAAGGCGGATGTGGCGTAGACATGTTCTCTGGGTGCGAAAAGTGATCCATGAATAGGATCGTAAGCGTGGCCGAGTGCATCGTGTCGCCAACAAAATGCGGATTTCTATTAGCATTTCGTTTTGTTGGACGCTACTTCTACTTCAGGTGTACGTCGGCCTGCCTCAGGTTGCAATAAAGCCGCTTCCCCGTATTGGTAGGGGTCTGTGTTCAGCGTCGTCAAGGTTGGACCACGAGATTCCTGGCGATGATGAAGGAGGGCCAGGGATGGGGTAGCTCCTGTTCCAGATGCGTTTGGTTCCAGATGTCGGTGTATTTTTTCGTCAAGATGCGTCTGATGTTCGATAAGAAGACTGTCGTCACCTCCTGCTCGAATGCCCCAGTTTGGCTTGCCAATGCTGCGCCTTGTGCCGCCGGTTGGAGATTGACGGTAGTTGTGGAGTGAGGTAGGGCTTCAGGCGGGGCGGCGCAGGAGAGGGGGAAGTGATCTGCGAGAAAACGGTGTGCCGTTGACGATCCGGCCAAGCACGGATACTGGCAGAGGGCCAGCGTAGGTTTGGGAGACTCGACAAAGTACTTCATCGTCGGATGCGCATGCTGCTGGTTACTGCCTGGTGAGATTGGTACTGTAGCCGCCGCACAAGGGGTCATCCCTGTGGATACTTTTGTATTTGAGGGGAGAATTACCCAGACTGAATGACATGTTGAGATCGTTCGCTCAGATCAGGCGCATCCTGCCAAAGCACGACCCGGGCTGACTGCGTGGTCTCTCCGGCGGGTAAGCGGTGCAAGAGACAAAAAAATACCGGTGCATCAAGCGGAAAGGCAGCGAGGTTCGCCGAACTCGATGAGCTTCTATTCCTAAACGAGAGAATGAGGACACGCAAACTGGTTCCAGGCCAATACGCGTCCTCATCTTCAAATGTGCCAATTTTATTACGCCCCTGGGCCCATGCTGGGGGCAACATCAGCGGTGATGTTTAACCGTTCCTTTCAACTATTTCAACGGCACTTCCACACCAAACATGACTGATTGGGTACGCCCGCTATCGATATTCAGATTGCTGTTGTAGTCCAGAGTCAGTGTCGTGCCGTTCGACAGCAGCAGCTTGACGCCCAGCCCCGCCGTCCAGTTGCCTGTCTGCTGCGGCAGTGTGCGGATCACATACACGGGGCCGTCCGCCGACAGGTCGGCATACGCCAGGCGTGCATCGTCGGCGCCCTGGAACTGGTGGCGGTACTCCAGCCGCGCACGCGGGAACCATGTACCCAGACCGCCGACATAGATGCCCTCGGCCCGCACGCCCAGCGCGCCGATGCGCGAACGTACGGTTTGCTTGAAGTAGCTCAGGGCATTGATGCCCGCCGCCGTCTCCGTGTACGGATCGAGCTTGGCAGACATCAGTTCCACGCGGCCGTATGGCGACCACATCCAGGTTTCCTGGCGCATCTCCATGCCGCCCACCAACGCGCCGAACACCTGCTTGCCGTCGCGTTCGCCGGTGGCAAAACCGCTGCCATCGGTCAGGTAACGCGACGCATCGTATTGCAAGGTGCCGTAGCCGAGCACGCCATCGACAAAGACACCCTTGCTCGGGCGCAGGCTGCCATACACGGCCGCCACGGCGCTATCGGCCGTGCTGCGGCTGCCGTGCTGGCCCACGTCGCTGCGGTCATGGCTGAAACCGGCACCCACGCCCAAGGTCGCCAAGTCGCTGAGGCGGTAATCGCCGCCCACGCTCACGCCATTGGTGCGGAAGCGGAAGCCCGTTTCGCGGCCATTCACATAGTGCTGGCCGAAGTCGACCGCGCCACCAAGCCAAAGGGACAGCGCCCGTTTCTGCGCATCCGGTTTTTGCGGCATGTCCGGCAAGGCGGCGGAGTCCGCCCCGATGCCGCTTCCTGCTGCACCTGGCTGCTGCTTGTCCGTTTGCAGGATGGTGCGATGCTCTTGTTTACGGGGATTCCTGCCGAAAGCACGGTCCGCTTCCTGCTCCTGCCAGCGCGCCAGCGCCGCCGTCGGATTGCCGCTGTCGTTCGGCGGCGTCAGGCTCAGGCCAAAGCTTGACCTTCCCCAGCCGTCTCCATGCAGGCTTTCCAGGCGCTGCGTGAAGTTCGACAGCTGCGCGCTGGCGAATCGCCGCGCCGCATCGGCTTGCGCCGCCTGCAGGCCGATCACTTCCGGATCGAGCGACGGATCGCGCCGCGCCGTTACGGTCACATTGACCACGCCCGGCTTCGACGTGGCATAGGCATTGCTCAGGGTGTAGCTGACGACGGCCGCGCCGGCAAACTTGCCCGACGCCGCAAAGCTCAGCTGGTACGACGGCTTGCCGGCCGTGCCGACATCGCGCACCACAGCCTTGCCCGCTTCCGCCGGCGTGACGCTGAGCACATTGGCCGCCGTGAACGGACCACCCGTGGCGCCCGCCGCCAGGTCGATATTGACCGTCAGACCGGCCACCACCGTAGCACTCTGGCTGGCCACCTGCGGCATCGGATTGACGCTGATCGTCGACTTCACCGGAAGCGACGTGCCGAACACGTTCGACAAGGTATAGCCGATGCTGATGTCGCCGCTGGTGTCGATACCCGGCGTGTAAAGGATATCCATGCCGCTGACTGCTGCCGTGCCGCTGGCCGGCTGCGTGGTGATGGACACCGCCGTGAACGGGCCACCAGTGGCGCCTTCCGTTACATGCAGGGTCACCGGCGTACCGGCCAATACCGTCGCCGTCTTGGCGACGGGCACGGGCACTGGTTGCGGCGCCACCGTCACGCTGACCGTGGCGGGTGCCGATGTGCCGCCCGGGCCCGTGACCGTGTAGCTGAAGGCGTCAGGGCCAAAGTAGTCGGCATTCGGCACATACGTCACCTTGAAACTCGCGCCTACGGCACGCGCAATGCGCGCCAATGCCCCCGTCGACACCACCGTGACGCGCCCGTGCTTCGGCGGCGTGACGATGGTGACGTCCGTGATCGGACTGCCATCGGTGGAAGCGATGTTCAGACTCACTTGCTGGTTGGCTGCGGTGGCGGTCGCGTCATTGGCAACGGCCGGCGGTGCCTGACCGATCAGCAGTGTCAACGACTGCCGCACGGCGAACTGATGCACATCCGTGGCTTGTATGCTGAATGGGAAACTGCCCGCCGCTGTCGGCGTGCCACTGACGATGCCGGTTGCGGCATCGAGCGCCAGGCCAGCGGGCAAGGCGCCGCTGCTTACAGCATACGCATACGGCGCGACACCGCCGGCCGCCGTGAACTGCTGGCGATAGGCGTCACCTGCACGGATGCTGCCCAGGCTGGACGGCGTGAGCGTCAAGGTTGGTGCGGCCACCGCCAGCGTGTAGTTTTTGCTGACGCTGAACGGTGCCCCAAGGCCTGTGCTGCTATCCGTGACCTTGATGCTGAACGAGAAACTACCGGCCACGTTCGTCGTGCCGGACAGCGCTCCGGTGAGCATGTCGAGTACCAGACCGGGCGGCAAATTGCCGCTCACCTCAAAATGGTAGGGCGTGGTGCCCCCCGTCGCAGTCAGGCTCGCGCCATAGACACTTTCCGCTGTTGGATTGGGCAAGCTGGCCTGCTCCAGGCTAATGGTCGCCGATGCCACGCCAAGCGTATACGTGCGGCTACCGGTAAAACCATGCGCATCGACAGCCTGAATGTCGAAGGTGAAATTGCCACCGGCTGTGGGCGTACCACTCACCTGCCCCGTGCTACCGAGGCTCATGCCTGGCGGCAAAGCACTGCCATTCGCCAGCACATAGGCATATGGTGCGGTACCGCCTGCCGCTACCAATTGCGTACTAAACAATTGAGCAACCTTACCCGACGGCATGCTTGCCGGCCCTACGCTGATCGTCGGCGCGTTGACTGTGATCGTCACGCTGGCAGCACCAGAGGTGCCGCCAGCGTTCGTCGCCGAATAAGTAAAGCTGTCTGTGCCCGAATAGCCGACCGTTGGCGTGTACGTGATGCTGGTTCCGCTGGCCGCGGTCGCGCCATGGCTGGCGGCCGATACCACCGCCACGCTGGTGGCAGTACCGCCGCTCAGGTTCAGGGTGATGGGGTTGGCGCTGCTGTTGGCGGCGACTGTGGCGCTGACGGCATTTGCCACTGGCGCCTGGACACCTATCAGCAGGGTGTAAGCCATCGAACCGGTGGCGCCATTGGCGTCGGTAGCCGTGATGGTCAGGTTCGCCGTGCCGCTGGCAGTCGGTGTGCCGCTGATCGCGCCTGTGGCAGTGTTGAGGCTCAGGCCTGCAGGCAGGCTGCCCGCGCTGATGGCAAAGCTGTACGGGGCGGTGCCACTGGCGGCGCTGATGCTGGCAGTGTAAGGCGTGCCCATCGTGCCGTTGCTGAGCGACGCAGGCGTCAGGGTTAAGGTTGGCGCGCTGACAGTGATCGTTACCGTCGCTGCGCTAGACGTTCCGCCGGCATTCGTCGCCGTATAGGTAAAGTGGTCCAATCCTGAGTAGCCGGCCGTTGGCGTGTACGTCATGCCGGTGCCGCTGGACACAGCCGTGCCATGGCTTGCGGCAGATGCCACCGCCACGCTCACGGCAGTGCCACCGCTCAGGTTAAGCGAAATGAGATTGGCACTGCTGTTAGCCGACACCGTGGCACTGACTGCAGAAGCCAGCGGAGCCTGGACGCCGATCACCTGTGTATAACTCTTGTACCCAATGGCGCCGTAGGCATCGGTGGCCGTAATGGTCAGGTTCGCCGTGCCACTGGCAGTCGGCGTGCCGCTGAGCGCGCCCGTGGTGGTGTTGAGGCTCATGCCGGCAGGCAGGCTGCCAGCCGTGATGGCAAAACTGTACGGTGCGGTGCCGCCGGCAGCACTGATGGTCGCAGAGTAAGGCGTGCCCGTCGTGCCATTGCCCAGCGACGCCGGCGTCAGGGTCAGGATCGGCGCGCTGACGGTGATCGTCACCGTCGCCGCGCTGGAGGTGCCGCCGGCATTCGTTGCTGTATAGGTAAAACTGTCCGTGCCCGAATAGCCAGCCGTTGGCGTGTAGGCGATGGCCGTGCCGCTGGCTGTCGCCATGCCATGGCTGGCGGCCGATGCCACCGCCACGCTGGTGGCAGTACCGCCGCCCAGGTTCATGGTGATGGGGTTGGCGCTGCTGTTGGCGACGACCGTGACGCTAACGGCACTGGCCACTGGCGCCTGGGTGCCGATCACCAGAGTGTAAGCCTTCGCACCGGTGGCGCCATTGGCGTCGGTAGCCGTGATGGTCAGGTTCGCCGTGCCGCTGGCAAATGGCATGCCGCTGATCGTGCCCGTGGCGGTGTTGAGGCTCAGGCCGGCAGGCAGGCTAGCAGATGTGATGGCAAAACTGTACGGTGCCGTGCCGCCGGCGGCGCTGATGGTCGCAGAGTAAGGCGTGCCCGTCGTGCCATTGCCCAGCGACGCCGGCGTCAGGGTCAGGATCGGCGCGCTGACGGTGATCGTCACCGTCGCCGCGCTGGAGGTGCCGCCGGCATTCGTTGCTGTATAGGTAAAGCTGTCCGTGCCCGAATAGCCGGCCGTTGGCGTATAGGTGATGGCCGTACCGCTGGCTGTCGCCATGCCATGGCTGGCGGCCGATGCCACCGCCACGCTGGTGGCCGCGCCGCCACCCAGGCTTAAAGTAATGGGATTGGCGCTGCTGTTGGCGGCCACCGTGGCGCTGACCGCGTTGGCCACTGGCGCCTGGACACCGATCACCAGGGTGTAGGGCTTGGAACTCGTCACGCTGTTGGCATCGGTAGCCGTGATGGTCAGGTTCGCCGCGCCGCTGGCAGTCGGCGTGCCGCTGAGCGCGCCCGTGGCGGTGTTGAGGCTCAGGCCGGCAGGCAGGCTACCAGATGTGATGGCAAAGGTGTACGGTGCGGTGCCGCCGGCAGCACTGATGGTCGCAGAGTAAGGCGTGCCCGTCGTGCCATTGCCCAGCGACGCCGGCGTCAGGGTCAGGATCGGCGCGCTGACGGTGATCGTCACCGTCGCCGCGCTGGAGGTGCCGCCGGCATTCGTCGCCGTATAGGTAAAGCTGTCCGTGCCCGAATAGCCGGCCGTTGGCGTGTAGGTGATGGCCGTGCCGCTGGCTGTCGCCGTACCATGGCTGGCGGCGGTGGCAACGGTGACGCTGGTGGCCGTGCCGCCGCCGAGGCTCAAGGTGATGGGATTGGCGCTGCTGTTGGCGGCCACCGTGGCGCTGACCGCGTTGGCCACTGGCGCCTGGACACCGATCACCAAGGTGTAGGGCTTGGAACTCGTCACGCTGTTGGCATCGGTAGCCGTGATGGTCAGGTTCGCCGCGCCGCTGGCAGTCGGCGTGCCGCTGAGCGCGCCCGTGGCGGTGTTGAGGATCAGGCCGGCAGGCAGGCTACCAGATGTGATGGCAAAACTGTACGGTGCCGTGCCGCCGGCGGCGCTGATGGTCGCAGAGTAAGGCGTGCCCGTCGTGCCATTGCCCAGCGACGCCGGCGTCAGGGTCAGGATCGGCGCGCTGACGGTGATCGTCACCGTCGCCGCGCTGGAGGTGCCGCCGGCATTCGTCGCCGTATAGGTAAAGCTGTCCGTGCCCGAATAGCCGGCCGTTGGCGTGTAGGTGATGGCCGTGCCGCTGGCTGTCGCCGTACCATGGCTGGCGGCGGTGGCAACGGTGACGCTGGTGGCCGTGCCGCCGCCGAGGCTCAAGGTGATGGGATTGGCGCTGCTGTTGGCGGCCACCGTGGCGCTGACCGCGTTGGCCACTGGCGCCTGGACACCGATCACCAGGGTGTAGGGCTTGGAACTCGTCACGCTGTTGTCATCGGCGACCGAGATGGTCAGGTTCGCCGTGCCGATGGCAATCGGCGTGCCGCTGAGCGCACCCGTGGCGGTGTTGAGGCTCAGGCCGGCAGGCAGGCTACCAGATGTGATGGCAAAGGTGTACGGCGCAGTACCGCCGGAGGCACTGATGGTGGCGGAGTAAGGTATGTTGATCGTGCCATTGCCGAGCGACGCCGGCGTCAGGGTCAGGATCGGTGCGCTGACGGTGACCGTCACCGTCGCTGCGCTGGAGGTGCCGCCAGCATTCGTCGCCGTGTACGTAAAACTGTCCGTGCCCGAGTAGCCAGCTGTTGGTGTGTAGGTGATGGCCGTGCCGCTGGCTGTCGCCGTACCATGGCTGGCGGCGGTGGCAACGGTGACGCTGGTGGCCGTGCCGCCGCCGAGGCTCAAGGTAATGGAATTGGCGCTGCTGTTGGCGGCCACCGTGGCGCTGACAGCATCGGCCAGCGGAGGGGGGAGCGTATAGGTATAGCCGTTATTCAGTGTGACGGGACCGCTCGGCGTGGTCACAACAACACTCACCGCTCCTGCTGCATGGGCAGGTGTCGTAGCGGTAATTGTCGTGGCGTTATTAACAGTGAAGCTAGTGGCTGAAGCACCTCCAAAACTGACTGCTGTTGTACCGGTCAAATTGGTACCGTTCAGTATTACCGACTTACCGCCAGCGCTACTGCCACTGGCAGGATTAAGCGAGGTCAATGTCGGAGCGGCACTGCCGGGAACGACCAAGGTATAGGTCGCGACGGCGCCCCGGTTCCGCTGGTCGTTGACTCCGATGGCAAACGTGTAGTTGCCCGGCTTGGTAGGCGCACCATGCAATGTGGTAGTCAAGCTGCCTGGGGAAGCGTCTAGTATCAATCCTGGTGGCAGACACGGTGTGATGCCATCGTAATCGGGGTCTTCGATGTCGCATTCAGCCCACCTGTCGATCTGCCGCCCGTCTGCATCTAATACAGCGGTGATGGTGACGCTCATCGACTGACCCACTGCCAGAGTCGGCAAGACTGTGCCGGAAGGCGGCGAGACAATCGAAGGTCCTGCTGCCTGCGTGACATTCGCAAGCAACAAGGCTACGAGCAATAATCCGGCGGATATCGTTCTCTTGGACAGCCAAGGAATGAAGTTAAAAATTGATACTCTCATGAACTCTCCAGCAACCCGCCTCCCTCTGAAAAGGAGAGGTACTAAAAATAAAATGTTAATTAGGCACTTTTTAGCTACCTTGCCCACCAGATTTGCATCGCTATTTTGCAATTTTGTCAATTAAAGAAATTGGCAAAAAGTCTTACTCAAAATCTAACATATGATGTTAGTTTGAATCTGAGCAAACCTAAGCAATTCCCGATAGATTTGGTCGGGATTAGCAATAAGGACAATTGATTAATTTCGCGAGCCGCGTAAAGAAGAATTCATCGTGGAGTGCGAAGCTTCATCATTTTGCATTGCAGCTTGATTTGGTCTTGAAATGGCTGCATTCACTTCCCGCGCCACTACGTCAAAGTGGTTAGTTCGCATCCATCCCTTTAACCCGCCGCGACAGTCTTCATGCGCCTTCGACCATGGTGTAAATTTGAGTCAGCAGGCCGCTTCATAGCGGGCAGCTGTGGCGGGGGCTGCTGCGCGCGCCGGGCCCAACTTGGCTTGCGCATTGCTTAATTCGCTATATCAATGAGCAGAGTGTGAAGAAGCTGTGTCGTAGACTGCTTATGCGGAGATTGCGGGGACTCTGGCGCGGCTGGATCATAGCAGCCAGTATGCCGATTCTTGCTGCCGGGCATTCCTCCTGAACGGCCAGCGTGGGTCTTAGTCGCCGGCTTCTTCACGTAGTCGTCACGGCAGTCAACGCTGCGGAACAGCAACTCGTGCGCTACCGCTTCGTCATAGAATTGGCAGCAGAAGTCAGCAAGCAGCGCCGAATGATGGCGTACGGCGGCCATGCCGTGCGCTTGCTCTGCATAGATGATCATGTCGCTGCTGTCGCTGCTGTCGCTGTGGCCGCTCATTGCGCGCGAAGACGCGCGTGGCAGGTTCCACCACGCCGAAGCCGCCGGCATTGTTGGGCAAGATGCCCATCAGTTGTGGCGGTGCGCGCCTGGCTGGTCATCGCACGTGACGCACTTGATGTTGAAAAAGTCGTCCTTGGCGGCCACCTAGGACACCAGCAGAATCTAGATGCCGTCCTTTTTTGCCGTTCGGCGCATACATGAACAGCTTGCGGAAATTGCCCTGTCCCTTGCTGTCGTAGGTGGCCTGGCGCAAAATGTCCACGTCCTGGGTGTTGGCGCCGGCATAGGAAAGCGGAGCACCGACCGGCTGCGAACCGTCCTTGCCATACTTGCGGTGGAACAGGGGCGCCGCGTCGTTGAACCAGGCGATCGCAGCGCGCCATGCCGCTCTTGGTTATCATCCGGTTCCATCAGGTGAAACACGCGGCCCTTGGCGAACTCAGGCATGGCTTGGTCGCCGTCGATGAAGTAATCGGTATCGAGGTCGCCGCCGCGCCGCATGTACTTGGCCTGCGCATTGGCGCGACCGCCGGGCAGGTCGTCCACGTAGGCATTGCCGAACGTCAGGAAGTCCAGCGCCATGTGCTTGAAGGCCGCGCGCGACTGCTATTTACTGGGAATCCAGAGCGACAGCACGTTGGCCCTGAGGCAGATTTCGATACTGTGATGGACGCCGGCATTGAATAGTTTGATTCTGGCTGCCAGGTTAGTCGGCGGCGCAATAGTTACAGTCGATGAGCAGGGTAAGCCTTACGCCTTGGCATAGTTGGCGATGCCAAGATTCATCAAGATGCTGATGAGGACGAACATGGCAGGCAGCACAGCCGGGTGCTGGGTCCAGGGAATGACCAGCATGAGCACCATGGCGCATGCGGTCATGATCATCAGACAGGCGGACAGGCTGACGATTTCCGGGCTGTGCCGCATGAATTCATGTTTTTTGACCGAGCGGCGGATGATGCCGTCGATGCTGGCGGCGCCAAGCAGTATCCCGAACGGGGGCAGCCATTCGATCAGTGTCGCAAGGCGATAGGCGCCCAGGGCGAAGAGTCCGTTGAGCGAACGGATGTAGGCGTTGTCGAACATGCGGGTGCCGACTTTTGCCACTTCCAGCGTCACGGCAGCGGAGGGCGATGCTGGCGGCTTGTCCTGGATAATGAGCGGCGCGCGCGTCGGCTTGCTTTCAACGAACGCAAAGGTCCGCTCCAAGATGCGTGCCGCAGCACCACCTTCCCAGTACTGGGTGCAGACAGCATGCTCCACGCGGATCTGCTGCAGGAATTGCGCCGTGGTATAGGCTGCCGGAAGATATAGCACCAAAACCAGCATCAGACACAATGACACCGCGGCAACAATGCGGATAATCATGCGGCCTCCTCTGCATCTTCAGGGCCCGGATCGAGCAGCGTGCAGCGTCCCTTGATCAGCCGGCCTCCGGAAACAGAGGCAAAATACTGCAAATTGGGCAGTTTCCCCAGCATCGAAGGCGGAATCGCGTCGTCCAGTTCCTCCGTCACCTGCTGCGACGTCACGGAAGTGAAATCGGAGAGGTGCCCATCGGAGGCGGTGTTGCGCCCCACTTTCATGCTGTGGATACCGGTTTTTCCAAACGTCTCGCAGATGAATTCCTGCGTCGGCTGATCCTTGGAGCGGAAAGCGATCAAGTTGTTCAGGTTGCCCAGTGCCATCCTGGCCGCATCCTGGCTACCCAGGCGGTTCACCAGGTCCGAAATGGTTTGCATCGCCACGATCGAATAGATGCCACCCTCGGCGCCTTTGTTGAGTATCTCGATGAGCGGCTGATTGATCACGTTGGACACTTCGTCCGCCGCCAGGGTGATGCGGCGATAGCCGCCCAGGTTGTAGCGCATGCCTGAGCGCGCTGCCAGATCGGCCAGTGCCAGGGCGCCGATCGCACTGGCAACAGAGGGATCTGGCAGCGAGTCCAGGCACATCAGGAGGACATGCCCTCCCCGTTCGATCTTCTCGAAATTCATGATTGGCCGCTCGTCATCGGGATCAAAGGGATTCGGCGAGAGCGACTTGCCCAGGTCGCCCGAGGTGAGCATGGACAGGATCGGCAGCAGGTTGGCGGTAATCTTCTGGTAGTGCTCGCGGTTGTGGCGAAAGACGCCGACCTGGGAGTCAATGACCTTGTCGTGCTGCGCTTCCGGCAGGAGCAGCTCATAGTAGGCGACGAACGCCAGCAGGTCGGCACTGGCAGACGGGCTCGGCGCTTTGATCAGGCCACGGCTGGATTTGTCTAGCAGATGCGCCATGTCCGGCCGGCTGCGCCAGCCGGCGCCGAACAAGGTCTGGTAGTGCCGCCGTAAGCAGGCTTCCAGGATCGGTTCGATCCCGCCCTCGATGTAGCGCATTAGCTTCATCAAATTTGGACGCCGTTCCAGGGTGACCATGCCCTGGCACACCACATTGACGGCGTTCCAGGCAAATGCCGTGAAGGCGCCGGCCGTATCGGGTGGCAAGATCGATTCCAGGCGCGAGGCGATCTCGGTTGGCTTCTGCCAGTTGAACGTGAAGTCGATACGAGCGCTTTTTTCTGGAAAAGCGGGATGAAACCAGAGAAAGGTGTCTGGATCGCGATAGTCGTGGCAGGCTTGCATCACAATGCGCTTGAGGCGCTTGGAATTTTTTGGATCGAGGATGATCACGACATCACCGCGTTTGATGGCCTGGGTCAGCAAGTTGCCCAGCATGACGCCCTTGCCAGCCTGCGTGGTGCCGACGATGACCGTGCCACCCTCGAAGTTTTGCAGCGGCCGGTACAGTGGTTGTTCCACGGGACTGACGCCATGCAGTATCGGCAGGCCGATCTCGGCATCGGGCTGCGGCTGGATCACATAACTGCGTCCAATCGCATAGCCCAGCACCTTCTGCACCAGCGGCGAGATCAGGTAGTCCTTGTAGTCGATCTTCGACAGCTCGTAGAGGCGCTGCGAATGCACCGGCGTCCATTCGAAACCAAAGCCCAGGAAAAGCTGGTCGTCCTGCTGGATGTATTTTGCCAAGGTCCTGGTACTGATCATTTCCATGGCGCGCCCTGACAGGGCGGCGCGTACTTTGACGATATGCAGGCCCTGCCGCATGCGGATAGAGGCCATGAGCAACGAGGCCGCGGCAGAACACAGGCCCAGTTTGACTGGCATGCCATCCGGTGTCAGGTAGACGAAGGCCGCCGCTGCGGCCGTCCATGCCGCGCTTGCCAGCAGCTCCGACGGCCGGCGCCACGGCATTTCGTATTTGCGCAGCAGCATGGGGTCACTCCTCGGCGCCAGGATCGTTGAAATCCTCGACATGCAGTCCGTTGACGTATGCCGGCTTGAGGACCACGCCTGGAACGGTCTTGCCGCGAAATGGCAAGTCGGTGGTTGCCCCCTTGCCACGCTGGCGTACCAGCATGCCGAGTTCTGTCATGCTGCGGATGGCGGTCTGTATATCGATCTGGCGTTGCGCCAGCTCACCGAGCGGAACGAAAATTCCCTCCGAGGTGGTCGAACAGGCCATCCGCGAGACCGGCAAGTTCAGGGTATGGAGGACGTCGGCCAGCGCTTTCACCAGCGCCGGGTGCATGCGCATGGGCGCGGCGAAAGACAACACCTCGATCTCCCGCCCCGGCAAGTCATTCTGACCGGCAGGCATTGCCTCCACTGTCCCGGCTGGCGGCGGCATGTCGTCCATACCCTCCGGAACATTTTCTCTGCCGGGCTCGATCCCGGATAACAAATCCTCCTCGCCGGCTGTTTTATTTCCAGATGTGATTGGCACCACGGGCGCCGGCGTGGGTGCCGTGTTATCAGCGGCGAGCCGTAAATGGAGAACTGGCGCACTGGCCTTCGTCGCACTCGATGGAGACGGTTTCGGACGCTGTGCTGATCGTTGCGCCACGCCCGGAGAGGGCTCGGGCGCGGGTGGCGCAGGCGGACGGGAAGTTTTGGCCATCACCATCAATGGGATCGCCAGCGGCACCGGTTGCGGCACCATGCCTTCGAAAAGCAAGCCCGGGCTATCGAGCTTGACCGCCTCCAGCGCGCTGACCACGTTGGGTGGTTTGATTAGCCAGGTGAGCTGCACTTCGTCCTGCGGCTGCGCGATGCCATTGGCCAGCAGGATGTCCAATACTTCGCTGGCCGATTGGGGCAGCCCCGGCAGCAATGCTTCCTCCAGGACCTTGAGGATGTCGGCAACCGCGTTTGGCCAGATGATGAACACCCCGTCAGGGCCGAACCAAACGCGCGATTTCTCGCCATTGGGTACCCATCCGGGATGCGCGTCGACCAGCTCCTTCATGGTGTCGAGAAAATAGCGGCCCAGATGCAGCGCGGGTTTCAAAACCCCTTGTACTCGGGCGCTTTCTTGCAGATCCCTATCGATGACAAAGGCGGCGGCCCGGCGTACCAGCTCGTCGAGCAAGTTGTGCTGCTGCCGTGTCGTGCTGCCGCTGATCGCGGCGAGCATGTGCGGCACCACCACGCTGTTACCCTCTGCCAGATACGCCATGGTCTCCGGGGTGATGATCATCGGCAGTGCAAACAGGCCCGCGGAGCGTGTTTCCTGCATGCCGGGTTCCCAGCGCACCACCAGGTGTCTTGCCTTGCGCCGTGCGGCCCACTGTGCCAACGGCATGAGGAAGGGCTGCCATTGCTCGCCATGCTCATCGCAGACTCTGATATGGCTCAGTGTACGGTACAGGTCAGCGCACAGACCGGCGATAAACGTGGCCCGCCGCCATCGCGGCTCCAGGTGTCGCCGGGCCGTAATGGTCGCGCGCCCTTCAAAAATCTGGTCATCGGTGGCCTGCAGCGCAAAGAACGCCGTCCTCAATCCCAGGTCGACCATCCCCCCGCTTGCGCAGAAGTGCTGATTCGGCGTCGCTGGCAAGTCGAGTACATAGTCGACGAACTTCCGGATCGGTGGAATGAGTTCTCTCTGGAATGTTTCGTGATCACTGCCATATGACAATTTGATGCGTTGAATGAACGCATGCTGGCTCTGCATGATCTCCTCTGCGGAACGCATGGCCATGCCCTCATGCTGGCGGTGCGGATCAGCAATGCTCTGTTTGGGATGCTGTTGCGGAGTAGTTCCCCATTGCGCTGCCGTGCCGCAGCGCGGATCACGGCGCAAGATCGATTGGAGCCAGGCGGGCAGGTGCATGATCATTGGTTCCTTCTTGCATCAGCATGGGGCCGTTGTCCATGGGAGCGATCTGTTCTGAGGGCTAGGCATGGCCGGTGCGCCGAAGGGCATATTCCGCCGCGAGATCCGGCTGCTGCGCCTGCAGGGCATTGGGCGGAACCGGTTGTGGGAAATGCCGGCGAATGCGCGGATCTGTCGCATAGGCTTTGACCAGATGGCAGAAGACGCATGGATTATTGCAACTCATTACATTTTTTCGATGGACAATATATTGAGAGGTACAGTGACGACATGTTTTCAGTAGCAGCGATGGCGAACGCTGCGTCCAGATGCCTTTTAAGTGGCAGGCCAATAAAAATGCACGGTCAATCGATACATATGGATCACGTCGGCATCGTTCTGAATACAATTTGAAACTATCAATTAACGCATTGCCTGGCGTATAGCTTGCTCCAAAGTCATTGAGTTCACAGACCTGCATGAAAATGGCGGCAAACATGCAGGCGTCTGCCTTGGCCATATTGTTCGTCCGTTCATACCAGAAAATCGCCGAAGCAATTCCCCTCCCCCGCCGCTCGCCGGACTGGTCGTACAAGAGACGGCGCAGGACGGTCATGCTCAACCCGCTGACACAGGATGCGGTGCCAATGGTGGCGCCCAACTGCGCACAGGTATCGGCAAGAATAAACGCGTTGATATGGCGATTCACCTGAATATGGCCCATGACGCACCTCCTTCATGAAGACATCGCCATGCCCGGCTCCATCCTGCTGCCGGGCGGCACATGCTTGCGTACCGCAGACAGGATGCTGGCCAGCCCTGCTGGGGCATCGAGCAGCTGAAGCAGGTCGTCACGCGGCAAGAACAGGCTTTCCCCCGTCATGTTGGCGGCGATGGTCTGGATGTCCGTGAAACTCATCTTGAGCAAGCGCGTGCACTGTTCCTTCGTGAGCCTGAAGCTGTAGGCAGTCGCCGCAGGGTTGGTTTTGAGGTTGGAATGAATGAGCGTCAATAACTGAAAATTCATCCATTGCACACTATTAAAAACGTGGTCGTTATCCATGGTCGTCCTCAATTTTTCCATATTGAAACTGAAAAAGGTAATAACTTTGGTGGCTGCCAGAAAAATTAGCAATCTCATCTATTAAATTATTTGCGATGAATAATTCGTGCGGCTATTTAATTTTTAGGCTACACCACGAAAAACGTGGAGTCAATAGCAGATGCTTCTTTTGATAGGAGAGAGAGAATATGGGAGGTGCGACTTGATTATAATTATTTTTGTGGTAGCTCTCGAAATGTGACATGTATTTAGTGATGGAATGAAATAGCAACTGCTGCAAATGCCTTACAAATAAATTGGCTCCGCGATTTTTGACTCTGGGGAGTAGCACTAAAATGAATACGCTGAAAAAAATTGTACCGTTGTCAAAAGAGACAGCAAGCACTGTCGAGATTGATCTCGTGCCAGGTTTTCGCAACAGGTTAGGTGTCGAGCTTGCAAAATTGAATATTCCTGTGACACAACGTCAACGTTTTCTGAGGGACATTACTGGCCGCGCGCTGCAGACGGTCAGCCGCTGGATTGAGCCGGGAATGCCTGGCCTGCCGGACTTGCGATCGCTGGCCATCTTATGCATTCAGTTCGGCGTGGACGCGAACTGGTTGCTCGGACTGACCAAACACCGCACTGCTTTTCTATTTGATGACCTGGCAGAAGGTGTCTCCGAACACTTAGCCGGCGAGCGTCAGAAGCGCCCAGACTGGATCGGGACCCTGATTGCTGAAACTACCTCTAACTTGCACGAATGGCAGGTGCATGTGATGGCGGGCGATGATATGGCGCCCTTGATTAATCCAGGCGCCGCCGTTTTTTTTGACATGATCGACACGCCTACGGATGTCAACGGTACCTATGTGCTCGACTATCTGGGGCGGATGCTGGTGCGGCACGTTGACGTGCAGCTCGGACGCGATCTTCTGTTGCGATGCGAGAACACGCGCTATGCGCCGATTAGCATCCCGCGTCCCTTGGCTGGCTTGACGGTCATGGGAAAAGTAAAACTGGTGTTCAATCCAGTGCACTTCTGAACCGCCCGGCGGCCCAGACAGAGTGGGGGCCTGCGCAGACGAGCTGGGGGAACCGCATTCGCTGGCGGTGCGGAGGATAGTGTGCGTCCACGTGCCGACCATGCACCTCGGTGGCGGCCACCATGGTTTATCTTGGTGCTAGCAGACAAAGCGGACGTGGATATCCTGGCAGCGGGACGAGAGTACTGCGCGATAACAAGAAGAATTGTTATCGCGCAGATAGGTGCGGTTAAGCTGCAGCCGCAATGGCTTTCCACTCAGGCGGTTCGAAATCGAGCATATGCCCGCCGAATTCCTCAAATGCAGTAGCGCGGTCATAGTCGGCAATTTCTTGCGAGTAGCCCGTTACGGCGTTGACAAGTCCATAGCCGGATAGCGAGCCGCCTTCAACCAAATAACGCAATACCCCGCCACGCTCATCATCATTCAAGGAAAACCGTTTGGCCAGTACCTCCACCGATCTGACGGGGTCGCCGGTCAATTTGATGCCCATGGTCTTCTGCATTTTGGCGGAGATCAGCTGGAAGGTCGCTGCCGAGACTGCTGCTTCGACCATGTCCCGTACCTTCAGGAATAGAGCATGGTCGTGGGCCTTCAAGGTGTCGTCCTGAAATACGATCACATGATCCTCTTCGCTGATCATCTTACGTCCCAGGTGCGTCTTGCGCATCGAGCGATCTGCTGCAATCAGGCCGTTCTTGCACACCAGGCGATAGATGAGTGGCTCGACACGCAATTTGGCGCTGCCTATTTCCGAATTGCTCACCACAACACCCGCCTGTATCACGTCGCCAGGGGCGACTTCGCAGCAGATCTTGCTGGTCACTACTTTCAGGTACAGCCGTGACTCCGTTAGTTCCAGCGATTCAAGGCGTGCGCCAGGCAAGCGGTCGAGGATCGGTAAAATGTAGTTTGCCAAATCCCAGTGGTCGATGCGGCGATACCGATCGGTCAGGAATGCACGTGCCCTGCCATCGAGCGTGCGTACTAGACGGTTGATATGGGGTTGTGCGTGCAGCCAGGTATTCACGTTGCGGTCGAGCAGCACGGGCTTGTCCTGACGCATGCGTTCAAAGTAGCCATGCGGAATCGCATGTTTATCGGCGATCTGGCGCAAAGCGAACGCATTGACGGGATATTCGTGCGCGCCATCGGATTCGTCAATCAATAAAGTGCATTGTCCAGTCATGCTGGTGGACAGGCGCATCTTCATCGACGGTACGATCAGGTCTTTCTTGCTGGCCAGCTGACGTTCAAGTTCAACAGCTAGATTTTTCAGGGTGCGGCCTTCTCTCATGATGATCTCCTAAAAAAGGCGGAGATGCACCCGGGCGGGAACATCCCCGCAGGGTGACAATAGAAAGTAGTCAATTACTTGGACGCATTGTGCGGCGTCCATTCGCCCGCCGGCATTGCCGGTGGCGCCTGCAGCAGACGTGATACTTTACGTTCCGGTAAGAATCCTATCGGAGGATCACGCTGCCTTGCTGTTGCAGCACAATGTGGCTGCAAACACATTCGTCCAGTCAGATCCTGGTGCTTTGGGAACAAACACCTCCACTTCGATGGGCGTCGTACGGCGAGCCTTTTTCAAGCGCCGCGCCAGGAAGTAGGCCGATGCCTGGCCATCAAAGCAGCTATCTGCATCGTTGTCGGCGTAAATTCGCAGCTTGATGACCGAATCAGGGATCCATATCTGCTCCAGGTTGCCGGCCGTCAGCGCCGGCCAGACTGGTGGTCCGGTGCGCTTGAGCACCGCAATGCCATTCTCGATGCCTTCCGACACCGACAATTCAGTCGTGGGCTCTCCCAGGCGGACCGCTGAGCCGAACCAGGCATCGCCCAGCAACTTTTTCGGTTCGTCGACAGGGGCTTTCGCACCATTTTTCAAGTAGGTGCGGTGTAAAGCCACGATACCGCCATCCTTTCCCTGCAGGCAGGCCACCATAGCCGGGAAATCGGCGACATGCACGTACTTGCCTGCCGCACCGTCCCTCACAAAATACGGCAGCGCTGGGTGCAAACGCAGCGTCGCTGGATAGTGCTCCAGGGCGATGCCGCGATTGGCCAGGTAGCGGTCAACCTCGTCACCTGTCCGGATCGGTATGGTTTCGCTCCAGACTTTGTTCCGGCTTCGCCGGGTATCGTGGACCGCCCGTTGCGCTGCTCCACCGGGAGCTTCTTCGGGAAGCACGTTGAGCACGCGCTCGACGGTGCGTAATGTCTCACCAGCGCTGATGCGTAGCCAATGCTGTAGCAGCTTGAAGCCGCCGCCGGCGCCGCAGTGCCGGCAAAAATAGTTTCCTTCACCAAACTTATCGGTGTACTGAAAACGATCTCTGCCGCCACAGCCGGCGATGGGGCACGGGCCATTGCGGTGATTTAACAGCCGCTCGTCAACGCCACATTGCGCCAGGATCGACGTCCACCGGCCATGTGCCAGCGGCAGCATCCTGCGCATTCTTTCGTCAAATTCCTCTTTCCTCATCATCTCCTCCATTGATCAGCACCCCTGCAGCGAAGCGCGACCGGCGGGGTCTGCACCCCGCTTGTGGATGAAATGGGTTAATCGGCGAGCCTTGGCGTGAACAGCTTGCCGTCGTGCAGTGCGCTGCCGATGATGTGTTCGGCGGCTTGCTGGTCCGTCACGTAGTGCACTTCGTTCGCCGCACTGCTGTCCACTCTCCTGATCTCGAAGCCATTGCCTTCGGCATGGATCACAAAGGCCATGTCCCGGCGCCTCCCTACAAAGAAATCCCGGCCTGAATGTCCGGATACCACTTCCCATTCCTTGACGAGATACGACAGATCCGCCATCGCTGTGACGCGAAGCATGCGGCTACGGATTGTATTGACATAGTTGGATGCAGTTTTCACATTCATCTCCTTTCATTCGTAATAAATGGCAATGGTTGTTGGCTTGACTGAGCCCTGCTCCCCGAGATGTGTCCATGTGTCAGGAGAACAGGTCACTCTGGACGGCAGATTGCTTGATCTGCTGGTTGATCCATTGCGGATTTTTTTCCAGCTGGTGTGCAACCCAGTCAGGGTGGTGCAGGATTTCGGACTGTATCCAGGCCGGATAGTGGTGCAGCGAAGTGCTGAACCATGCCTTCAACTGATTGAGAATCCAGCTGCGAATGTCGTCAGCGCAGAGCTTGCCGAAGTAGGCAGTAGGAGAAAGCGGACTTGTTCCCACCACTTCCAGGCAGCTGGCAAAGGAAAAGGGCATCCGGTCGTGTTCACGATCAGTAAAGATCCACCGCAGCAGCTCAAATTTCTCTTCCAATGGTGCAAGTGGATCGCGAAGCCCGTCGATTTTCGTCAGGAGCAGCCAGTGCAGGTCGACCACTGCTTGTTCATCCCACTGTACGTCAGCTTCAGCATCAATGGATCGCAGCAATGCCTGACTATTCAGATCGCTTTGGCTACCTTGGTCGATCTGAAACATGTCTGGCTGTGACAGGCTGCGGCCGGATTCGGGTGTCTGGCCGGAATGAGTAGGTGTGCTATGCATGATTGCCTCCCATGAAAAGAGGGACAATCAATCCCCCGGGATTGTTTGTCCCTGGGGGTGAAAGAATACCGGCGGAGCCGGCAATGACAAGACTGGCTTAGAGATGCGGTGCGAACCGCAATGACGGGCTGCCAGCTACCGTCCTACAAACCTTTTGACGCGCGCATGAAACAGCGATGCGGCGCGACGAAAGGCCTCAAGATGGAAAGGATGGCGACAGGAGGACAGTGGTGACGCGACAGCGATCGAAAGACAAAGTGAAGGCACTGCGCGCAAATATGGTGGCTCGCCGATGCTTGCAGGGCCAGCTGCTGCTGAACTATTTGTAATGTAGGACACGTCATTGGTGAAGTCAAATTCGGAGCGACGAAAAGCGTACGGGCGGTGCGTGTACGTGTGTGTTTGCAATAGGATAGTCCACGCGACTGCGATTACGGGAGAACCAGACAGGTCAGAATCTGCGTGCTGACGTATGGTCACCAAGGCAATATCTTGACCTACTCACGTTAAGGAATGGTAATGCACCCATGGAGCGCGCAGCGCGCTGCATGCTGGCACCGCGATGCCGGTTGCGGCCATAGTGGCCGCTTTTCCCGGTGTAGTTGTCAACACTCTGTGCCACATCGTCATGGCCGCGCGCTGCAACGGCCACTGTCGGCGTGCAGACTGCCAGCTTCCGCATCACTCGGAAGCAGTACCTGCTTACTGTCTTTGTACGTCAGCCTCATGGGACTGCCGGCTCGACTGCGAAGAGCTCCTTAGCTGATTCACGCTGTCGCGAATGGCTGCTTCGGCAAATCCCATCAGCCAGGCATCGCGCAGCTCAACCTGGCAGCTGAATAGGCGCGGCACCTGGTTATTGCCGCGCGCGTAGTCGTCAAAGCCGATTTCTTCAGCGCGAAATAGCAAAACACTCATGCGTTCATACCGGTGCTGTGCATCGTATTGCATGCCCAGCGCGCGGCAATAGCCTTGATAAATCAATCTGATGGTGATACTCAGAACCTCATCCATTTTATTGCTCCTTAATGCATATGCCCTGCGCCGTCTTGCAGCACCCCTCCGTGCACATAGCAAAGATCCTTTGCCGAACACAGGTGCCCCGTCGCGAGGTCGCAGAAGCAAAAACACGTTCTGTTTGTTCGAATGAAATGCGCGCCATCCCTGGTCATGACGCGCGTACCTGGAAGCAGTGCCTCGAGCTGCTCAATCGATGCGCCAGGCGCGCCAGCCGAACTGGCAGTGCTTAGCTCATGTGTTCCATTGAAAGGTAAAAAATGGTGTTTCATGTCCTCCTCCGTACTTAGGGTTGTGGGGTGGTTGCTGAACAATAAGTTCCAGCCATGCGGCCGTGAATGATTGCCGCTCACCGCATGGCTGTGACTATGCGATATCGCGTTCCATCACTGGGTCATGCTGAGCCTGGGATAGTTTTTCGGCGGGCCTGGCGCCGCAGGAAGCCTAGCGGCAGGCTCTGATAGTGACGCGGCTATGGACTGCTTGCCACGTGGCTGATATCTGCATTGGCCGCATGCCACGCCTGCACGCCGGACGTAGTCCGGCAGCATAGGCGTGAGATGCGCTATCCTTGACATTAGCCAGTTGCTGCAAACAGCACAAGCTGCCGCGATGCTTTACTGCACAGGCAGGCTTGGAACGCAGCTCGCCGGCGAATGGCTGGTGCAGCCGTTGAACTGGTTACTCCTCCCCATAGGGAAAACAGTAACCGCAGGCGGGACAGTCAATGCTCCAATACTGATTGATTGACCCGGAGTCGGCATTTTCCCAGTAGCGGTAGCGTGCCCATTCATGACCGCATCCGGGACACTCTCCTGGATAGCGCTCATCGTCCAGCTGCATACCTCCAGGTTCAACGCCGTTGCCAAATACTACGGTACTCATCTCAGCCTCCCTGTTTATTTGCCAGGTTGACGCATGGATGACTGCGCATCGCCCATTGCGGCAGCTTGCTGACCGATGCATGGAAAAGTGACGCGAGTGCCATGGCGTACGCCGAGACCCTGTGCCGTGCAGGACCCAGGAGCCGGCAGGTATGCGACATCTGCGGCCAGTCTGAAAGCAGGCGCGCCTTGGCTGGGCTCAGCTGAATGCCTGCCGTCAGTGCTTGGCCCTGCGGGATCACGTTCGGGCTAGCTTGCTCCTTGCAGGCAGGGAGAATGCCGGAACCGCCAACGAGAATACAGATTGGACGGTCGTGATGCAGTAGATCGTATCGATGGGACATGATAGTTCTCCAGAAAAGACGGAGTCACCCAAGCCCCAGGCGGGGTTTTCGGGATCCCCGCAAGTGAATGAAATGTAAGTAGACAATCTGCGTGCAAGCTGGTCGGTGATGTGGCGATACTGGCCGCCAGACAGGAGCGCCTCAGTACATGGAATTTCCAGTACCTGTGGAGCTATTCATGTAAAAGACCTGGCCAGGTAGATGAATGGCCAGTTCACTGTTGCAAGGGCAACGTATCGGTGCCAGAGGCACCGATGAGAGTGGCGGGTAACGACCGCTACGCCTGCCGCAACGGTGCGGCAAGATCCAGTGATAAGTCCGCGATGGACAAGGACCGGAGCAACTTGAGAGCGATTCTCAACATATGCATGTCTATTTTTGCACTGGTCGCGTCGCAATGCAAGCGGCGGAAATGGCCAAGTTCGACGAAAAGCACCCTGATTTTAGAAGTTTCCCCCTTGCATTTGGCACGTCGAGGTAAGACTTCATCCGCGACAACCGTATCGGCGCGGTGTCTATACAGGAAGCTACATGGAGGAGCGCGCCGGGCGTGGGCCTTTGATTGGCTCGGGTAGCGGCGGCATAGGCTGGTCGGAGACCCATACCCATGCGCCTGGAGTCGCGCGCAGCTGCGCGGCCTTCTCGGCTTTAGATTTTTCGGTCCAGAAGGTGCTGATGGTATGCAAAGG
This sequence comes from Janthinobacterium sp. 64, assembly GCF_002813325.1. Taxonomy (NCBI): domain Bacteria; kingdom Pseudomonadati; phylum Pseudomonadota; class Betaproteobacteria; order Burkholderiales; family Oxalobacteraceae; genus Janthinobacterium; species Janthinobacterium sp. 64. The sequence continues at coordinate 206,994 of NZ_PHUG01000002.1, forward strand.
CACGGGCATGGGCCCTGCATCGAGCAGTAGCGCTGTGGCGAAACGTGCTGCATGCGTACTGTCATATGCCAGCGGTTTCATAAAATGCCGGCGTGCGCTGGTGAGTGCATGTACCAGCTGCGCCTCATGTGCATCCTCAATGGGGATCCAGTTTGCAGTTGTCGTCATCAGACTTACCGCATGGATGAGGAACGCCGCTTCAGTCTTTGGATAGATCAGTGCGCACAGGATAATGCGCAATGCTGACTCAGGATCGGCATCCTTCATCAAAAATGTCGCGGCAAAGGTGTGTTCAATTTTCTTCCAGGACTTTTCGTCAATGAACAGCGGTACGTCCGACATGTGTTTTATGGCGATTTTTTTGCCATTTACAGAATCTGCGACGCATTTGAATTCACCGACGATGATCCCCATGCCGGTTGATCCCTCTTCAACATGACTGGTCAAGGAACCGAATTTGCGGCGGCGCCTTTCGGCGATCTCTGTTTTGCGCTGTTCGTTAAATTGCTCTGGCACGTATAAATGCTCCGAAAGCGGTCTTCCTTTGATCCTGGTACTATCCGCCACCTCCATGAGGTATTTATGGATGACGGCCTGGCTACGTTTGCCTTCCATCGCCGGCAACCATCGATTGAAGCCGGCCCGGTCGAAGAGATAATGCATGACGGCGCGCAGCGACATCTTCCTTTTTGCCACACTCACGTCGACCGGCTCCGTCTTTTTTACCGGGTGCCTGGCTATCCCGCAGCTCTTTTTGAGGGGAAAATTGACATAGATTTCGGTGAGCGCATCGCCATTGTCGACTACCGCCTCACCCATCAATTCACCCAGCCCAGAGTCGCTGTATTCCGGCTCAAACGATTTGCAGGACGGATGGTGCTTGTGGCCGGTGCCGGGCATGCGCTTGAGTAAGCAGCGATCCATCCTTGCAATGTACATGTCGACACCACCAGGCATACACAGGCAACGTGGCCGCTCGGAGGTGCCGTGCAGCTCGGCCAGAGCCTGCTGCAGTTCGGCGGCATTGTCATCCATACGCCGCCCTCTCACCAGATACATCGCAGTGTCCACTCAACCTCCGTCAGGCATGTTGCCCAAGAGCGGTCCGATGCCGTACGACTGTACTGGGATTGCCCCTGTTGTTGCCCGCCGCGAGCAAGCGCTTAACGGTAGCGCGCTCGCTGACGCCCAGCAGTGTTCCGATGGCTGCGGAGCCAACGCCACGCGTATCGAGTTTCTGTGCAATCGTTCGGCGCGCACTCATCGCCGTGATGCCGACGAAAGGCCCAAAGCTAAAAATACGTTTATAGGCAAGCAGGATATCGCTGCACAAGTATTGTATTCCGGCGCTGGTCTTCTTTTGTACGATCCGCATGTTCTCGCCGTCCGGGCGCAGAAAAAGCTTCGAGAAAGGAGCAAGCCCGCGGAAATGCTCGGCGTCGCCGATTCCCTGGTGTTTCGAGATCCTTTGGACAAGGTACAGGTCAATTGCCATATTCACTGCATCGCAGCAGAAATACACGGGCCGTTGCGTACCGTTGATGGCAACCTCTGGCCGAATGATGGATTGCGCGCGCACCGATCCGTCCGATGCAAGATAGTCGCGCACTTCCAGTCTGGCGATTTCCAGGGGCTTCGCTGCGGTAGAGAACAGGATCATCAGCAGCGCGACATCGCGTTGCGCATTTCGGCTATGCTGCCGAAGCTGCTGCGCTAGCGCATCGACCTGCTCGTCTGGCACTACGCATTTCTTCATGCGCGAGTGACAAGCGCGCTCCGGCGTGTAATGCTCCAGCGCCTCGAGGTAGGCGCTGCGATTGTCGCGCAGCATACGCGCCGTAGGAATGGCATAATCGGGCACATCGACCACGCCGACGATGGATTGCAGGTCGCGCGCAATGAGCCGGACTCGGTGCTGTATCGCCGTCCGCTTCAAGGTATACGCTTCGCCAACCTGCCCGTACGTCTGCCCTGACATCACGCGTTTAATCATATCAATTGATGCGGCGACATAGGCGGTGTCCATGTAAATCTCCCAATCATTCAGCTGAGAGCATCATGCCTCGCAATCCCTTCCGTCAGTAACCAATAGCGTCACGTTTTTAGTAGGCTTTTGGATCAGCATCGCACAGCGCCATAGCCGCCAGCATCTGTCTATGGCGGGACAGGAACACAGCTGCAGGCAATATGGAGCGCTACCAAAAGTGCATGCTATGCGCACGGCTACGCGTGAGGATGCACTATGCATCGATTGTTTGCGCTACAGTGATCATTGTGATGATCGTGTGTGCGCCTGGACTAATATCGAGCACCATCTGGCGTCCGCTTAGTTCTCACCCTACATCCACAGGGAAGCTGATGATGCGCGTATCTTTACTTGCCAAGGCACCCGCCATATATCAGGGCACCCTTCGCATCAACACCACTCCAGAGGCGAAAGTGCACACTCCCTCGCGCCTGCGCATGCGCAGGCGTCCCTGCATATTGACGCCACCGGCAAATCGTAGAACCGCCTTCGGCCCGATTCATACAAACACCGACCAAACGAAGCGAGAAGGGTTGGCCAGGCACACCTCCGACTTAATAGGCCAAAACCGCCAGCCAATGAAAATATAATACAATACCTTCGTTAGCGCAATTAACTGAGGTTAACTTATGACAAACAGATCACCGCGCTTACGCGCGGCCAACACCGTCTACAAAAGGAGCCTCTTATGGGCCGCCGATCCAAAAACAGCCTTTCACCGCTGGCTTGAAAAAGACGCGTACGAGGAAGGTCACAACTTCAGCGCCAAGACCATCGCGGTCTACACGTCGATGTGGGCGATCTTCATTGCCCACCTGCGGACATTCCGCGGCAAAAGCATCGTGCTGGCCGATGAAGAGGATATCCGTCACTTCCTGGATCAGGCGCATGTATGCAAACGTGTCGAAGCGCGCCAGCGCTATGCGCTACTGCTGCGGCGCGCTTACGCTGCCTTGCAGCAAGCCGATCCTGATTTCGTCAATCCGACCGAGGCGACCTTCCGCCCGGCAACCCAGCCTGCCGACGAAAAGCCGATGCCCTTTCTGCTCCCAGCTGAACGAGTACGCGTGTTTGCCCTGCTATGCGATACCAGCGATCCGCAGGATCAGGAGAACCTGGTGCGCATCCGCGCCAAGGCGATGTGTGCGTTGATGCTGGGCGCCGGGTTTAAGCCTGGTCAAGCCAACATAACCTCAGTTAATTGTGTAGGACATGGGCGCGAACGGTTTATCGTTGCGCCGCAATGCGGTACCATGACGTCTCATCGGGCCCTGGTGCATCCGGCTGCCTGGCCGGCGATTGACCGATGGCTGGCGTTGAGCGGAAGCGAAGGATTGATGTTTCCCGGCGCGCCCTCGGACAAGGAGCATCCGGTCGACTATGCACGAGCATTCATCGGTGCGAAAAAACTGCTGGCGGACCTGGGGACAATGGCTGGCGGCGAACGGGTCAGTCCGCAAACCCTGCGCAACTCCTACGGCGCCAGCCTGCTCGAGGATGGACTGGGCCTGGACGCCGTGCGGGAATACATGGGCTACTCCAGGATGGAGTTTGCCCGGCGCTTTTCACATGCCCATGCGGCATGGTGCCGCCGTTCCGGGCTACAGCAAAGCACGATAGAATCGACGTCCAGCAACAATCTGAACAATGCTCCACCACCCTCTTCTGAAAGCTGCCACGATGCATCCGATTAATCCAGCGGCAGAACAACGTATCACCGAGCTAGAAAACGCCCTTGCAAAAGCGGTCGACTATTTGCGCTCATTACCATTGAATCCGTCGAACCACCACGCCGCGACGGCTGCCGACCAGGTCCTGCAACAACCTGCCCTGCCAGTACACATGCTGTCGGGAACGGTGATGGCATCGGCCGGTGTGCTACTGCTGCGCGCCACGCTGCAAGGCAATCAGCTCGCCGTGCAAACAGCTGATCCAGGAACGGTGCCGGCCGCCTTCCGGGAACAGCATGCAGCGCAGCTGCGCGCGGCACTTATCCGCGGCATCACCATCGACCTGTCGGCTACATAAAGTCCATGGTGCGGTCTGACACTGGGCTGCTTTGCATATGCAGGCCGAACAAGACACCGAAAGTGGCGCCGCAGCTGATCCTGCGCGCGAAGCTAGCGTGGTGCCAGGCTGAACTGTTCAACGAAGGCCGCCAGTGCCTCAATGGTCGGTTCACCCCATAGCTCCTGGGCGTACCAGTTGGTAAACAGCGAGCGTGCCAGGACGTTCTCGACGCCGCGGTCCAGATTGACGGCCGTGTTCGTATTCTGATCCTTGAAGCGCTCAAAAATGGCGTTGCGATCGGCGTTATCGAGTTCGTTGTACAGGTCATACGCGTCCTGCGCGCGCGCCGCGAGGAACTTCTCCAATACCGTTGTGCCGCTGTCTTTCTTGGCGACGCTATTTTTTGCCGCGCTGCTTTTGAGCTGCAAGTTTTTCGCCGCATCAGCTCCCTGCTTCATCGTCCAACGGAAATAGGCAGCTGGAGAATCCAGTGGCGCACTACTCTTGTGATCAATCCGAGCCTGAACAAAGGCCACGGCGCTGCGGATCTTGTCGTCGCCATGCTGCGCCATCACATCAGCTGCATCGACCTGGGTCAGACCGAATTTCATGATGCTGCCCATCAGTTCCAGATCGATGACGGGCGGCGCTGCAAAACCAAGCTGCGGCTGCTTGGTATGCTCGACGCGAAACTGCAGGCGCTCGACGCGCCGGCCCACGCGGTGTTCGATGAGCTCAACCTGGATATCCGTGAGCGCATTGATCTCTGCCATCGCTGGCCGAATGACATCGCGCTTGAAATATTTATACTGCGGCGGTGGCGCATCCGCGGAAACAGGATTGCCGGTCAGCGCACCATACCAGTGTTCATACGTCTCGATCAGCGTGACCTTGGATGGATTGGTGGCATAGCGGCGGCAAATTTCATACAGCGCGAGCGACGAACCGGAACGCAGCAAGCCCTGGTAGAAAATGCTGAACCGCGTGTAAGTTCCCGGGGCCATGACCAGCTCATGCACTTCCGGTGGAAATGCAAAGCCAAACCAGACCTGCCCGGAATGCTTTTTCAAGCCCATCGGATTGACCAGCGTGACCGAAGCGACCAGGCGCTCGGACGTCCACTGGCGGTCATTTTCCATCAGCAGCTTGATGTTTTGCATCTCTTCGAGCTGGGCCTTCAGGAACTCGGTGTCTTTGCTATCGTAGGCAGCATCACGCGCCAGATCTGCCAAGCGAATCCAGAAGTATTTTTTTGACGCCGGCGTATCGATCGGCGAATTGACGCCCGTGACCTTCAGCTGCTGGGCGTGATACATCATGACGTTGAACACCTTACGGGTGAGCAAAGACATCTTGCCTTCCCGCACGCGCAGACCGATCGCATCATTCGTCTTGCGAAATTCCATCGATGGTGATGTCAGTTCGCCATTCTTGGCTGCTTTGGGTTTTCTCGTTGCCACGCCGATCCTCTTTCATCGAGAAAGCATGGCTCCACATGCCCATACTCGCCTTTACATGGTGCGAACTATAACGCGAATTGACTCACCTTTGCATGCTCGCACAGGAAATTTCACCAAAAAAAGTGATTTTTTTTTGAAAAATAATTCACCTTAAAATCGGACCACATACTGCGGACATGCACCGTTGACTAACAAGCTCCCTGTGCAAGCTCACCTGATATCACAGCCACATAAACAAGCATCTGACACCAGAGCCGCATGGCTGGCTGTGTCCAGTACTATTGCATCGACACGTCCATCGAACCAGCAATCTACCCAGAGCTACGCAATTTCGTCCATCACGTCCTTCATGCTCCCTGTGCAATCTCACCTATCGACGCTGTAGACGCCTCGCAGTGCCCTCAACCACATACCACTCGACCAAATTGACCTATTTCGCGTAAAAACGGCACCTGAAGACCATAGCACGCCAGCACACCGCCACAAATATCCAGCACTACCAAAAGCACTCCCCGTGGAAGCTCCTGCAAGAGACATCTCGAGGCGATACCAAGGCCTCTATCTAACGGCAATCAAATCTACTCCCTGTAAAACCTCCCCAAAAAAACTGACAGCCCACTGCTGTAACAACGCAAGACCACCGCTGGCCAGTAGTACCCGGCAAAAGAACAGCCTAAACTCATACAGCACTTCACCCGCCTCCACCCGAAGCAGCGCCTGATGGGAAAAAGTTATCCACATCTCCTCTTAAACACTGTCCCTGTGAAAACTCACCTTGATGACCTTCAGTCACCGTATCCCCTCCCCTCGGTACCCGTACAGTCTCACCATAAAAACATTCACTCCCTGACACGACTCACCGAACTCCCTGTACAGCCTCACCCCTGTCCCCGGCCAAGCTCACCGAATCCCCCGGAAAGCCGCATGAATGCTCGGTCTACGCGCGCTTAATTTGTATTTAAGGTTTTAAAAGGGTTCTTTATCAAAAAACCTCTCAAGCAAAAAAATATCCCAATGAACGTTTAACGATGACTCAACTGCCTAGAAATAGAGATAATTTAGTAAAAAATCAAGAAATTTCACTTGCTATAAAACAATGATATCGCTTCATAAAGAACATAAGCCATGCAATACAAGCAAATGTACTAGCTTTGCATGCATAGCGCATACAAAAAACATCGTCAGGACATGGACTACTCGATTTCGACATTAAGACACTAAAAAACTTTCCATAAACAAAACTAATCTGGCGACCACATACTATGTGAGACATATCTCTTTAACAAATGATAGATCGATAGCAACACTCTCTTACTCTGCCCCTGTAGAAGCTCCCCATAGGTAAATAGCGAGAAAAAGTATGGGTTAAATTGTTATAAAAACATCATTTTCTGCAAAAAACACATTCTATCTTTACCAATTAAGCAATTGATTAATAAATAAACAAAGAATGAGTCTCATCAATCTTAGTCCCTGTAAAAGCTCCTGCATGATCCCTCTGAGCTCAAATTTCAACATACTGTCAGTCCGTAGATACATATTTTCATCGCAAACGTTATCCAGACAGGATTCTAAAGGTGAGGTATTACAGGGAGTGTGAATCAAGATTACTGGAGAATGCTTTACGAAAGTTTCTAAAAGGAAACTAACATACCCGCCAAGTTTTCAGATCGCTCTGCTTCAGACTAATTTTCATCCACTCGGATCACGTCCGACCAGTACCTGGACAGACAGTTTGCTATGAATTCAGAGAATATTTGCTTGCTTGACCTGATGTCCCTGTAAAGGCTCACCATATACCGACTTCCTTTCCTAACGCTCCCTGTAAAAGCTCCCCAAACGTACCTGGGTCAATAGATCACTTATTAAGTTATCAATAAATCAATGCATGAGCTATGTTCGTGGTCCCTGTTCAAGCTCACCTATAACAGGCCTTGAGTATCTTCATCGCATTTATTGAATGAAAAACAATTAAATTCTGTCGTACAGACATGGACATCCGCTTTTCACATACCATAACGACAATTTTCACCCTCATGAAGGCCTGAAAAACGCATCCAGGCTTTTAAAAGAGACTATTCCTTTTAACTTGTCGATAGACTTTATTTTCGTCAATCTCCCTTTATTTGGAAAAGTTCGATTGAAAAGTACATTGAAACCCGCTATCATCATTGAAATAATCATCACCACGGGATCCACATGCGCGCATTTGAAGGTGTAAAGCAGAAACTAGCGATGGAATTGAGCGGCTTCACCGGTACGCCAAAAACGTTTCGCACACGGTATCGTGAACAAGCAGACAACAAGCACAAGCTCTACAGTGCCGCTGAAATCCGCGCTATCCGCTTCGGACTTCTGAATATTCCTCCAGATACCAAACGCCCTTTGACACTGCCACCAGTAATCGACACGCGCATGGCCAAGGGCGGCGTCGGCAAGACCACCATTTGCGGTAACGTCGCCAGCTGCATCGCCTTGTCAGGCTACCGCGTACTATTGATTGATGGTGATCCACAGTCGTCGCTGACGAGCCTGTATGGCATCAACTGGCTTGACGAAGAAATTACGCACATTGGCGAGCTGATGAAACGCACCTCGCAAGGTCAGCGTGCGCATCCAGAAAAGGCGATCCGCTCGATCTATCCTGATGGCATGCTGGATCTGATCCCAAGCGACATCACCATGGTCGACGAATCTTGGCTGATGGGCGCCATGAACCGGGAGCAGGCTTTTACACGCTTGCTGGAGGCGGAGATCGAGTTTTTCAGCCAGTACGACGTCATCATCATTGATTCCGCACCAGGAACATCCGTCCTGGCCACGACGTTCATGGTTGCCTGCAAGACCCTGCTGACCGTGGTGACAGCCGAAGGACAGGCCATTGCAGCACTCGACGTGCTCGCATCGAACGTACAAGAAATCAATGCTGCTTTTGGGCGGCAAGGAATTCATTTGGACGTGCACATTGTGGTGAACCAGTTCAATACGTCGAAAACACCGCACCAGTACCAGCTGTCAAAACTACTGCCGAAATTTCCTGGCAAGATCAACGACACCATCATCCGTGATTTTGTCGGCTTCCTGCGCGAATCGGATCCCGACAACATCAGTAGCAATGGCCCCGTACTGGAGAAAGAGCCCAATAGCGGGGGCGCACGCGACATCATCGACTTAACCAAGTCGCTTATCAAACTATACGGCCTGCGCTTGGCTGGCACGACATTACCAGGGCAGGAAAAATTATGAGCAGAAAACCATTGAAAGTATCCGGCCTGATTCAGTCTGGCCGTCTGGTGCCGCAGGCCGGCATCACCGCATCGACTGCATTTGATACCCCAGCAGAATCCCCAGCGGCAGAGATTCGCCAGGATCAACCAGCTGAAGTGGCTTACAACGCCCAGCCTGCTAACACCCCAGCGGTTGTAGCGCCGGTGAATGCGCTCGGCGTGGAGAAGCTGATTGATCTGGATCTGCTCGACGACAGCCCATTTCAAACCCGGTTGAAGTATGACCCGGAACGTATCGATGAAATTTCACAGTCGTTCCTGAGCGCTGGACAAAGCACACCCATTACGGCACGCCAGATGCCTAACGGCCGCTACGAAATCATCAAAGGCCAGACGCGCAAAAAGGCTGCCATCAACATCGGCTGGAAGCAGGCACGCGTCCTGGTTGTCTCGAGAACGGATCGGGAAGCCGAACTGGACGTCATGGTCGACAACACCGGCGCGCCTCCGACCGAGTACGAAGAAGCACTGATGTTCCGCAAGGCGATGAGCAAGGAATATGCGACCACACAAAAGGCAGTCGCTGCGATGTTCCTGGTTTCTCAGGCCAAGGTCTCCAATGGCCTGGCGATGCTCAACCTGCCTGCCGAAGTACTCAGCCTGCTGGATGAAGAACCCGGATTATTTGGCGCGCATGCGGCAAAAGTGATCCATTCGCTGTGGGAGACTTATCCTACCCACCACCACGTCATCCTGAAGGCCATCCAGCGCCTCAAGGAAGGCGCTGACCAGGGATCGATACAAGTGTGGGTCACACAGCAAATTAACGCCGCCAGCCGCCCTCCCCGGGCGCAGAAGCACTTGATTCCTTCTTCGTCAGGTGCACCGCGGTATTTGACACAGGCGAAGGACCGCGACATCATCGTGCGTATTTCAGACCGATCGATCGATGCTGCGATGGTGCATCAAAAGATTGATGAAATGCTAAGAAAAATGGCTGACGAAGTAACGGAATAATTTAATAAATTCAATTAAATCAATGACTTACAGAGTATTACTGAGTAATAACATGATCTGTTATACGTCAAAAGCCTGGGATTCCCCAGGCTTTTTTTTGGAAGTTGATTGCTCATATCCGGATACTCTGGTGGAATAAAACGCCGAGAGATCTGCCACGTTTTCGATATCCACCCGTCTCAAGAGAACGGCGATAAATCTAATGTTGTTGGCGTAACTGAAGCCAAACATCCAATCGACCACTCGATCACACATATCTTATCCAACCATGGCAACCATTGCATAAAAATGGCTCGTTGCTGTGCAATGCCAGTACCAGTTTCTCTCGATTCAACATCCATAGATTATGCAGGAGAAGCATGGCCAATTTCAGCTGCATTGGGGAGCGCTGTGGATTGTGACGTAACAACACCGCATCCAGGATCATCTGCGGGCTATTTTTGCCTAGGTAAGAAAACTAGCCTTGATGCGAATGGTGAGATCGAACAGGGACCACTCCCCGAGAATGGCTTTATCTAGCATCTCGCTCCATACCGTACAACGTGCCAGGTGCATTTCCATCACAGCACTCTTATTCTAGAAGCATGGATTTTCATTCAAGGTGAGATGTGGCAGGGAGTCAATTCCATGTCATCGCTATGCATTCCTAATGTAGATTCACTGACAGACATCATTTCCATGATCAAGCATCACTTCTTATCCTTCCTGAAACCGTTGCATGCTGGCCACCAATAGCTTTCCAGGTGTATTTAGCATTACATGAAGCTGTAGAGGTGCTGTTACGCAGATAGCTAATAACAACCTGATATTTTTTATCCATTAAAGGTGAGCTTTATCAGGGACTATCAAAAGTAGTCCCTGATAAAGCTCACCTAATACCCGCGTGGGTAACTTGACAGGAAAATCGCTTTGGAGACGTGCCGGCGATAGTTGGCTGGTATCGTCTTTTGCCAGTTGTTCACGCTGCAGAATTGATTGGCATACAAAGAACGGTTTCTTGATTATTTAGGCCATCGCCGGCGTATAGGTTTCTTGGTTGCCAAGATGCCGCCACAATCTCACCCACCGCCGGTTGAGCAGAAGTTTTCGCTAATATACTGGCCGCAAATACTGCAACAATCAGTGCCTGACGCCCCATAACGAAATGTACATTCAGGACATCGATATGGTATTTCCGACATGTCTGTCAGTGTTTGACTACCCTACTGTCTGCTGTCTGGATAGAATAGATGCGGCGAGACGACTGGAGTCGTTCTGACAGTGTGCTGACAACCTGGCGTTAGACTGGGAAGATTCCTTGTCTTTCACCTGGCTAGACGTCAACTGCATTGTGGCTAGTATGGCTTGCGCAGTCTGCTGTCATCTATCCGCTATCAAGTCCTGGCATTCTCTTGTGGTTCTAGCCTACGCGGCACGACAGAAGGCACTCAGGCCACTCGAGCACAAGTGACTTGGTGCCACGCTAGCCAGATGTTCTTCAACCCTGTTGTGCCAGCTGTTCTGTTGTTTGTTCGGAGGCATGTCTGCAGACCTACTCTCAGTTCAAGGCATTGCTCTTTTAAAGGGAGCTTCTACGGGGAGCCAAACTCTTGAGGCCAGAAATCGCCATGTCCTTGCATTCACGCTGCGCGATCATGTTTACTGGCGAGTCAGTCCTGCACTTTCGCCATAAGATAGGATAGAGGTATAGATGTGCATCTCACAATTGCCGAAGACTACGATGTTATTTGTTCTCAATTACCACACCCAGAAGGGCGTAGCTTGAAAGGCGAATACCCCGAGAATTCAGGTACTGCGTTGCAAGTGTGTGCAAGACCGAGGCCGGGATGCGTCATCCAACTCCGGCCGATACCGGCTTGCAACATTCTCAAGGAGAGCGAGGTAGTGAATCTGCTACCTCCACCGGAAGGCACGTAAGTGCAAACTGTTACGGATTTTCATGGCAACGCGACAAAAGACTCAACGTGGTTGTAGTGGTTATGGATAATCGGTAGCAGTCCTTGATGCCGTGTACACCGAAGCGAGAAGAGAGCCTTATTGCCTGCTGCAGTACGCGGATTCATAGCTGTTTCCGTTCTATATCCAGTTTGCCGAGCGTCTTCGAGAAACAGGCGTCTTGCAGCCCCTGCAGTTGTCGTTCGACTTCGGCAGAAAAACCACCAGCCTGGCGCTCTGCCGTATCGAAGACGCTGTCGACGCCAGCGGCGTGGCCGAGTGTATTTCCTGTTCCAGCTGCTACAGCAGTGTTACTGCCATCCGTGATGCCCTGCTCGGCCCGTGCAGCCGCGCGGCGCTGGCGCCGGGACAATCTTCGCTATCGCTCACAGCAGTTCAACAACCGCAGCAGACCGACGGACTGGCAGCAGCCGTGCATCGATACGACCATGGCATGCGTTGTCCGGCTACGCCGCCTGGAAACGGTCGCGCACCTGGCTCAGGAATTGGTGTGCTTCGACATGCAACTGCCGCAGAATTCGTACATCAGCGGCGTCGGCTATCAGCAGGGTATGCTTGCCGACTACGAAGTGCACGAGTACCTGGATGGAAAATTTGGGCACACCTCTGCCTATTGTGATGCCACCGTCGTCCCGCTGCAGATGGAACACATTCATGCGTGCCGCCGGCGCCTCGAACCATGTGAGCAACCTGACACTAGCGTGCAGACTCTGCTCCAGTAACAAGGCTGCGCAGATCATCCGGGACTTCTTGGTGAATACCTCGGCGAGGCTGACACGCATCCTGCACCAGGTAAGAATGCCGCTGCGCGATGCGGCCGCCGTCATGCCACGCGCGTGCTGCTGGCGACACTTAAAAGACCGCTCTTTGGATTCAGACGGGAACCGGCGGGCACACGAAGTGGAACCGCAGCCGGTTCGGCCTGGTCAAGACGCATGCGCTGGACGCTGCCTGTGTGGGCACGGCATGCACGGGACAATCCTGCACATCACCTGCACCGGGTCGTGTCCGCTCTGCAAGACCCTGCGCCACCGGTTCGGCTTCTAGCGCGCCTGCACCTGAGGCGGAAGAAGACCGCATTGGGTTTTCGCACTGGCGACCTGGTGATGGTGCGGTCCGGCAAGGGCCAGGGCGTGCACAAAGGCCGCATCCCCATCCGTATGACGGGCAATTTCAACATTCAGTCGGGCCGTGCCGGCGCCGCGACGTTGTAAGGCATCGGGCGCAGACATTGCCGACTGCTGCAGCGTGCAGACGGTTACGGTTCTGTGTGGCAAACGACACTTTCCCCACAACCGGTGACAGAGGCAGCGACCGCTCAACGGTCCGTTCCTTCAATATTACTCAGTAATACTGTCTAACTCATTGATTTTATTGGAGTTCCCAAAGAAATTGCGCAGTAGGTCATCAGAACAGTGGTCGCGGCCAGATAGCGGCTACTGTTGAGGAGCCAGCCTCTCCTGAACTGCAGCATCGGGACAGCGGTAGGTGACATCGAGTTATCCGATCACAAATGTCGCGGTGTGGGTATGGACCTTTTATACAATCAATCTCTGTAATGCAAGGTACCACGCGATGTGACTTTGATCTGTTGCACGCAAAACCTCGCCTTTCAGGGCAGGTTAAGAATATTGGCTGCGAAGATCTCTGGTTTGGCATGGCTAGTTCCTGGTCTGCGGTTGCTCGATGTGCTGACGGATAGCGGCGGCAAAGTGTGAGGGCGACTATAGTGCGCCATCCGAATGCATCTTACGGATCGGAAGACGAAGACGTCATTCCTTTGCGTCGATTGCGGATACCCAAATTAATTGAGCGCGATCAATGTTATAAAGTGAGGACAGCGCTTGTTTGCCTGTGGGGAGATGGCGCAATCAGCTCACTCGCGGAGGCGGGTCCCAGTGATGCAACCCGGAAATCATTGTGCAGCGCTGTAGGAATTCCTGTTCTTTAGGGGGGATATCAACGTTCAAAGGCACTCTGCCTTGTAACATACAACCAGGAGGCCTGCTTCCTCAATAAAACGCGGACGGGCATTCAATGTGCCATGCGGGGCAGTCCCGTGATCCATGGGCTACCTTCACTTGTCATCTCTGGTCTGGCTTATCGCTACACCGTTTCGATATAATCTGTATTAAATCAAAGAGTTAGACGGTATTACTGAGTAATATCAGGGATGGCTGTATTTCAGCGTGTCAATGTGCCATCGGCTGGTGGATGACTTTGCAATTCTTTAAAATCCGCCTGAGGAACGTCAACCGCCATCAAGGAAAGCCCCATCTATCTGCATTGGCCGGCGGCGTCTTGAGGGAGTCTTGGAAGGGGAACTGGTGCCAATCAAATATCATTTCAAGAAAAGAGTGACGTGGTTAGAGCTGTAGTAAAACAGGCTAAACAGCCTGGTTATACGGCTGGAGCATTCGACGTTGGCTCATCCTTCTCACACGCCAATCCTTCCAGGAGAAAAACAATGCACGACAAGCAGAAACAAACCATGCTCGCCCTGGTGCAGCATAACGCTAGCAGTGCTTGGCACAGACATGAGATGCTCAGAAGCGCTATGAATGCAGCCTAACCTCATCGCCGAGTATGTAGTTGACTACTCCGCTGACAGAAATCCGGCAGATGGTGTCGTCTGCTGATCATGTAGGGTTGCTGCAAATGATTGCTACCGGGCGTTGACCTGGAGCGATGTGCATGTACCACCGCAAGCCAAGCCTTAGAGGGTGTAGACCAAATCAACAAGGAAATTGTGGCATGCTATCTCGATGTGGGAAGAGCATGCCATGGCAACGACACATCCACAAGACGGCACTGAACCGTCAAGCAGTGCTGGCGGCAGACTGCCAGCGTTCAAATCTGAACATATCGCAGTTTTGCACGATATCGTCATAGAACGCGCCCAGGCCAGCTTGCAGGAAATCGCTGACGAACTGCATCACCGCTGCGCTCTACGCGTGTGCGCAGCAACGATTCGTCGTGTCCTACGCGTGTTAGACGTCGTACGGCGCAAGCAACTACGCGGTACGGTCGCCGTGCGAGCCGAGGGAGCCAAGCGATATGGCTACACGGCGGCCCACAGGAGAAAGGCGATCTATCCGTACAGCACGAACCTGACAGATGCCTAATGGGAACTGGTTGCTGATTTGTTCGAGGGAATGCCCGGACAGCGAGGCACGCCCGTGCATTACAGCCACCGCGATCTTGTCAATGTGTGTTCTTACGTGCTGCGGACAGGCTGTGCCTGGCGGCTGTTACCCGATAGTCGTTTACCCCCTAGCGGGCAGTCTACAAGGCGTTTTCGCGCTGTGTTGACGCCGGTGTATTCGAACAGATGCAAGTCCGGCTGCGCAAACAATGGCGGGTACGCATGGGACGCGCAAGTACGCCAAGCGCGGCAATCATTGATGCACAGTCCACCCGTATCTCGCCACAAGGTCGCGCAAGCGGATTTGATGCAGGCAAGAAGGTTAAAGGGCGCAAGCGTCATCTCGTGGTCGATACCATGGGGCTGATCATCGCCGTGTCCGTCACCGCCGCGAGCGTGCAAGACCGGGATGCGGCAGCAACCGTGGTGACGCAAGCGTGCAGCATGAGCCCTCGCCTGGACAAGCTCTATATCGACCGCGCCTATGGCGGGAAATGTGCACATGCCATCGAGCAGGCGCACCATATTCGCGTTGCAGTGGTTCGTCATCCAGGTAATGGTACGACCGGAACGCTGCACGATGCCAAGACTACCCCTAAATTCTCAGCCTTGGAAACGCTCGCCGATTGGCAATGGCCGCCACCTCGGGGTCGGGGCGCAGGGCGTCAATGGATATTGGATCGGCTGCATTTTCGGTATCTGCAGGGACGCTAATTTGATGCTTCCGGTGTACATGTTGGGACCTAGCTCGGCACTCCAAATGAATCGGGTAGGTGTTTCAAGTAAAAATGGTACAGGGGACCTGTTGAAATATTCAAACATGGAACGCTTGACGTCGCCGCGCGCTTGCCGCCCCTCGTTATAGGCTTTCACCGCACCTTCCTTGGATTTCCACATTCCCCTACTAAAGCGAATTCATCAGTCAAGACAATGTCATCGAGATAGGTGTTTCATGGCACGATGGCGCCTTCAATTTCCCCGGTTGTAAGGTTGCGCTGAATCGTGACACGCGCCACAGGCAATGGACTATTGTCGCCGGATGTGCCACGTGCGACAGGGAGCGGTATCTGACGCGAAAGCGAAGCAGTGCCAGCTTGAATAAAGACGGTGGCTACTTCAGGTCCATTGCCGGAATAATAGTTAACGCCAACTTGATACTCGCCTGTCAGGATACGAGTACAGCTTGCATAGTAGTGCTCGGGACCGAAAGACGTGGTGTCGTCGACGTCAAGGTAGCCGGCGGCGCCCGATTGTCTGGCATAGTAAACGTGGGTGCCGTTAGGTTCAAACACATGCAGATCAACGTCCGGCTGCGCACCCCACGTTAGCGTTACCGTGAACGGTCCCTGACCGCTTGGGTTGGGAACAGGGGTCAGCGCCGCGAAGGAGCTTTTTGTGGCCGCCAGAATATCCTTTTCCGCTGGACGCTTGGCGTCCATATAAGCGCTGATGAAATTATGCCCCATCGTTCTAGTCAGGATGTCGCGCAGGCTATAGCCATTGCTGGTAGTGGTAGATAGCGCGAAGGGAACAGCGCGGATCACCAAATCCTCGGTGAGCGTCACGTGTGATACAGAGGATTTTTCCAGGCGCGTATCGGGCACAGCGATGCCAACCTGGCCCAATGCGGCGCGTCGGTGCTGATCGACGGTCAGCGCAAGTATGGAGTTCGCCCACAAATTCCCCTGCGAATGGGCCACTAATAATACCTTGCTGCCTTGATCGATATCGGCATTGACGCCGTTGAGCATCCGCTGCAAAGTCCCCGCATCCGGGTTGCCGTTCATGACAGCGACCGCACTCAAAATAGTTGTAATCGGCGTGTTGAGCGGCTCAGGAATCGGCTCCAAGGACATAACCATCCTAATTGCTCGGGATAAGCCAAGGCCGGTCTGCTGCATGATGACCTCGATAAAATCGATTGCGCCGCCAGCTCCACGTGCATATTTCTTGCCAGAGGGGTTGTACAGTACTTTGAACCTGGGTGGCACTGTTTCGGATGGATTGGCGGCCAGGTAGCGTTCCATCAGCACATCACTATTCTGTTGTGCTTCGGTGTCGCTCGTCAGCACCCCGTTGATGGAAAAGACGACACGGTCGGTGGAACACGAAGGGCTCGTTTGAGAAAGTGCTAGTCCACTTGTCAGCAGCAGAGTGAGCAGTGACAGCGTTTGAAATGTAAGACGCAGCATGACAGCCTCCGAGTCATCGAGAGAAGTAAAGGACAGCGTTAGCGTGCTGTGATCGCGAAATCGCAGTTCGCTGCACTTTTCGGTGGCGACTCGAAGACCTCGCCGGCCAGCAGATCATCCTGTCGGGACCACATACGATAACGGGCCAACGTGTTGAATTGCAAAGCAAAGAGCTCTTGGGCACGGCGGTGGCCTTCGACCGCACCGTATAAAAAGACCAGGCAACTGCGGTTGCGCCATGCCTTGATATTGATGGCTTTGGCCTCAGCAGCGTTACCGGTCGGTATTGCGAGCATTGCCTGATAGGTTTTGGATAATTCGCGCAATGCCTTTACCGTATTCGCATCTGTTCTATAGGTGAGGGCGATATAGCGTTGCACATCATCGCGTACGCCGTCCCTGTCACTGTCTACTCCGAGCAGCGGAATTTCGCCTCCTGGTCCTGGATCGGGTGGTAGGCCCGGCGGTTCGGCTACTGCTGCGTCCGCGAAAAACTGGACCGTAAACGGTATCCGCGGCACGTTGTTGATCTTCACTGTCGTACGTACTGACTGTCCCTGATTCAAATTTCCGGTTGGCAAGGGAATGTCGATGAACGCTTTGCCGTCGGTCGTCACGCCTGTCCCGTTCGACAATGACACGACACTCGGATTGACTTGTACGATCAAGCGTAATGGTGAGGCATAGCTCTGTTGGCCGGTATTAGTTAGGGTCACGACACTGTCGAATGTGGCGGTGCTACGGTTGAGCACTAACGCGCTGCGCGATATATGTGTTGTCGCCGTCACGTCTGTGGCGCAGGCGTGGGTTGCGAGGAAACTACCTATCATGCCAAGCACACAAACACTGGCGTTGCGCTGCCATATCGATGGGATGAACACAACATTGATCGTTGCTGAGACGACGTTGTCACGTACTGACCGGCGCCGTCGGCACACCAGCAAGGCGGCAGCAAGCAGACCCACCACCATGAGCGGTAGCGTACCGGGTTCCGGTATCGCTGCCACATCCACAGTGATCTCCACTCCCGTAGCTTGATACAGCACGAGTTGTGGCGAGTTGCCTATGCTTAATAGAAGTAATGCATTGGCGCCGGTTGGGTCCGATGACGTGATCAATGATTGGCCGCTGACTGGGTCGAGCAGGAATAGTGAGAAGCCATCGGGAAAACCGGTGCCGCCGGCAGGATGGGCCGTCGCATTGACTGTAAAGGAAAAGGCGGTGCCGAAGACGAAATCCTGCAAATACTCGCTAAAGAACTGGCCATCCGATAGGTTCACCGCCGCCGGTAGCTCACCGGTCACGGAGCCGACACTCTGCACGGAGCCGAGGCTTCCGTCAGAGGAGAAGCCGGCAATCGTAACGCTGTTGGTGGGGCCACCGCCATCGATCAGGTTGAAGGCGAGTTGACCTGCGATGCCATGCAAAGCTGGCGTGTGGATCGTCAAGAAAATCGGCGCCGCCCATGAGGTGGGACAAAGGAAGAGCAGTGCCACGGATAGCGCCGCAAGACTACGGGCAAGGTTTGTTCGCCTGGCTGGCCAGCGGCGTTGCGTACCAGTTGATCCATTCGGGTAGAAAAGGAAGAGCATGATTGTGTCTCCTATGAATCGACGTCGCGCTGTCGAAGCAGGGCGCTGTCTCGAACCGCTTCACCTGGCCGCCGTAGTCCTGTATTCAGTTCGAATGCAAGAAGTGGGCCGCAGTCGCAGTATGTAGAAAAAGTCGCATGAAATCAGTAGATTGCTGTTTGCGTTGCGACGTTCGACGATTCGTTTCGGGAATTGTTGGCAGCGTGTGTAAAGATTTCCGACGACGTTGACTGCAGTGTGCCGGATTTATCGAACGCGGTGATTTGCACCCTGTCATTCGGGTGTCAAGTCATTGCGCGGCATCGCGTGTCCGCTGTTGCGGGCCCGGACGCAATTGGTTACCTTTGACGCCGTTGATCAGATGGTGCCTTGTCGGCGCCGACAGCGGTGGCGTGTAGCGGCAGGAAATCAGGCACGCCGCCCGGTGACGGCCTGCCGCTGGCACGCGCCGGTGGTGCCAGCATGCCTGTGGCGCGTGTGGCTGTCTCCCATAAAAGGCCTGTGCCGTTGACCTGCTGGCCGGTGCAGTGGCGGCAGCCGGCTGCGGTTGACGGCCAGGCTGCTGGCTAGCCTCCCGGACCAGGCCCGATGCATACGCAAACAGCCCCACTTTGCTGCCCAACTGGCCGGTGGTTGAGGACGCACACCTGGTATGCACCGCCAGGTGTTGCAGGCGCGCGCGGCGCGTCCAGGCAGGGAAGCTCTACCTGCAGTGCGGCGTGCCGCTAGCACGCGCTGGTGGCGCCAGAACGCCCGAAGCGCGTGGCGGTCGCAATCTCAAAAACGGTTGCGACGTCGACCAGTTGGCCGGTGCCGTTGCAGCGCCGTCAGCAGCTGACGAACATTCCGCCGCGCCCGATGAAGGCCTGGCCGCTGGCCAGCCTCTCGGGCCGGGCCCGCCCAGGGCTCATGCGCAACATTTATCCACGGCGCTGGCAAACTGGCCGGTGGGCGAGGGCACGCCACTAGCAGCAGGCGCGCGCGGCACCTCGAGGCGGCGCGAGTATCCACCTGCGGGGCAGCGTACCGCAGGAACGCGCTGGTGTCGCCAGCATGCCCGCAGCGGCCGCAATCACAAGAACGGTGCGCCGTCACCAGCTGGCCGCTGCTGTGGCTGGCGATCGACCGCGCCGCGTCCGGTAACGGCCTGGCCGCTTGCCATTCTCCCGGACCGGGTTCGCTTAAGGGGCATACGCCCCACGTCACTGGCCAGCTAGCTGGTAAGTGATGGGGCGCACCTAGTGCGCCCTTCCAGCAGCGCTTGCATTCGCATGAGGTTCGCCGTCTGTCGATCGGCATGCTGCACCAGCGGCGCCAAGAGCCTTTCAGTGAATGTCAATTTTTGGAGAATGCATTCCTGTATGTTGAGATTCCACAATGCTTGAGGGACATAGTGTGCCTCAAAGTGTCCCAAGGGGGCGGGAACAAATTTAGTCACAATATGGGAACATATTTAGTCAAATGGCCGCCCAAATAGCATTTGAGGCCGATGCATTGGATTCGTTTACTTAATCGCTGCTAAGTAAACTAGATGATATTTACAGGTATCTTTATACCGGTTAAACTACCTGTCACGCGGCGCCCTGGCGCCCGCCCTGAGTCCGCCCAGTCCTGGCGGCGCCCGTCAGCGCTGTCGCAGCTGGCCCCCTACCTCGACGCGGGAGCGCATGATGTTGTCCGATGTCCCTTTGCAGCCCTTGCCACTGGCGCACGTGGCCCGTGCGACGCCGCACAATGGCGTGCTCGCCACAGGCGCGCCGTTGCACTACCGCGCCGGGCATGGGGGCAGGCCATGAGCCGCCCGTCCTTCAGCCTGGCCGATGATGAGGCGCGCGCGTTGCTGGCCTTGCTGCCTGCCATCGTGACCCGCCACGCCAATGACCTGCGCAACCACCGTCCGTTTGTACGCGACTTTGTCGCGGCTGTGCACAGCGCCACCGGTCGCACCTATGGTCCGGATGTGTACCGGCGCCTGCTGGCGGCCTATGCACCGGAGCGCCGGCCGTCAACCACCACCCTGGCTGCCGAAAAGACTGCCCTGGAACAGCGCCTGGCCCTGGTTCCCGCCGTTGCCGCAGTCACTGGCCAGGCAGGTGAGGGCGGTGCACCACTGGCCGAGCTGTTGCGCCAGGTAGTGAAGGAGGCGCTGGCCGGCAGCGGGCGTGACCAGGATGGCACCGAGGCACTACTGCAGCAGCACCGTGCGCATGCCGATTACCTGCGCGAACGGCTGGAGCGTACCGAAGCGGAGCTGGCCAGCGCGCGCGAAACGGCCGCCCGCCTGGTAGCGCAGTTACAAGTGGTGCAAAGCCAGGCTGCCTTCTACCAGGAGCAGCTCGCGCTGGCCCAGGCTGCGGCCGCCAAGCAGGCGCAGGCGAACGAGCAGCTGCCCCAGGCGCTGCAGGACATGCGCCAGTTTGCTTTGCGGGCGATGGATGAGGTGCGTGGCGAGACGCGCGCGGTCAAGGAGAACAATGCCTATCTGGTGCAGCAGCTGAAGGATCAGGAGGCGACGCTGGAGACGTTCCGCCAGATCGCCTACCGGCATGGCGCGCCGATTCCCGGCCAGCGTAATGGCGGCCCCGTCCGATGAGCGAGCTGACCAGCTATGGATCGCAGGACGCGCTGGCGAGTACGGCGCCGCCTGCGCACCTGTTCGGCGCGGTCAGCGACGACTGGGTAGCAGCGGAGATCTGGCTAGGTGAAGTGGCCGATAATAGCCGCAACAGTTCCCGTGAAACGCTGGCGACGTACCGTTTTCACCTGGCCAAGCTACGCTGGTACTGCGAGCAGATCGCCCGTCTTCCGCCGTCGCGCTGGACGATTCCGGACGTTAAGGCGTTCCGCGATTTTTTAAGCGCGCTGCCGGCGCGGGCCATCTCGGCGCGCGGTGCGCGCGCTGGCGACATGGGCTACACGCCGTTCCGCAAACAGCCTTCACCAAGCAGCCAGGCCGACATCATGCGTTTTGCGCGCGCGATGTTCACGGCCTTCCATGGCACCGGCTACCTGCGCGTCAATCCCATGATACTCACCCGGACACCGAAGCCGCGCCGGCTGGACACCAGCCGGTCGATTGCACCCGACATCTATGACCTGGTGCTGGGCGTGATGGAGCGCCAGCGGGACGAGGGGCAGGTGGCGTATCAGCGGCATTTGCGTGACCGTTTTGTCCTGGTCTTCCTGCGCGAAACGGGCCTGCGCGCATCAGAACTGGTGGGTGCCAGCATGGGGGCCGTGTATGCGCTGAGCGATCCGGAAGCGGGTAAAACCTACTGGGTGGTGCGCGTCGACGAGGAGGATGCCAAAGGCGCCAATGAACGTTCGATTCCGCTCACCCGCGTGGCAATGGATGCATTGATCGCCTACCGGCTGGGTTTCGGGCTCCCAGCGCTGCCCGCTCCAAACGAGGTGCAGCCCATCGTGCTGTCTCCGCGCACCCGGCCGCTGTCAATCAACGCCCGTGCCGTCAAGGGCGCGGCCGACCGGCGCTTCTTTGGCGCCTGGGGCAGCGTCACCACGCGGCAGGGACTCTACAAGATCGTCAAGGGCCGGATCACGGATGCCGCGCAGGTGCTGCAGCGCGACGGCATGCACGATGCCGCCACTGAATTGCTGAAGGCCTCGCCGCACTGGCTGCGGCACACCTTCGCCAAGGCGACGTTGTTGCATGGGCACAGTGTGGTGGACGTCGCCGCCGCCCTGGGCCATGCCAGTGTCGACACCACCATGATCTACACGGAGCAGGGTGCGCTCGATCAAATCAGGGCTTGGGAGCGGCGCCGGCCGGGAGTATTGGCCGAGGTTGACGCAGTGCCCATACCGGCAGGCGCCGGCTAGTCTTCGTGCGTGCGGCGGCAGAGGTATGTCTGTCAGACGGCAGGGATTGCCTGTGCGTCGCCTGTCACTACATGGCGCGGTGCACTGTCCATTGTTTCGGCAACTGCCGGATATGGCGCATGATTTTCTTTGCGGGTACGTCTGTTGTGGCTGGCATTCTTCCCCCGCCTGGCAGGTACGCAGCATCCCTGCACGTTGGTCTGGAGCGACAGCGAGGCAATAGCTGGTGTTGATACTGCGAGCAGCAATCGTCAGCCGACTCATGCGCCGTGCGTTGCGCCGAAAATGTGCGCATATGTTTACTTGCCGCGGGCGCGCAAGTAGGCTGCGGAAATTTCCTTTGGAGTTGGGCTGTATTTGCTTTGGCTAATATGGGGTTGTCTTTTAAGCGGAACTTCAGCAAGCATGGCTCCTTGTCGCACGGACGCTAGTGCTACCTCTGCTTGACTGGTCGAGATGTATTTGCGCGCATCTCGATTGTGGATTTCCTCATCAGGGGCTGCCCCTAGAGAGAGCAAGAGCCGTTTTTGATAGGCGATCTCATCGTCCACATCGAACCGCATGCCGGCAAGGTACAGCAGAGCGTGAAACTTGCTGATTTCGGTTTTTACGTTCATGGCTATGCCCTTTTAGTTTGTTCTTTATCAGACTGGTTTTCGCTAGCGTCCCCGTTGAAGCCTCTGACGTGCTGGTCGCTTTCCTTTATGCATTTGTATTTGCTTAGCTGCGCAGCTAATCGAGCAGTTACAGCTAAACAACATGATCGTCGAATTCTGACGCCACTGCAAAGTGAGTGCGTTAGCGCCGCTATCCCTGGTGGAAGTTACTTCAGATTGCAGCGCTGATTAGCTGCCCCGGTTTTGGGTTTTCCTGGGTGTGATGTCTGGCGTTCCGATGTGCATCGATTTATGCCAGTATCAGGCCTAGTCAGGCCGCGATCTTGCCGCGCAATTCAGCCGTGGTCTCGATTGCCTGGCGCTCGCTGGAGCGCGAGGCTGCGAGGTTTTCCCTGAGCGAACTGATGGTGCGTTCTGCTTGCTCCAATCGTGCGTTGCCCGCCTCGATGGCCACGCGTGTCGATGTTAGTTCGGCGACCTGGCGGCGCTCCCGCTCTTGGCTGGTGGTTAACTGACCTTCCAGGGACTCGATGCGCAGCTTATTCTCGGTTACACGCTCGGCTAAATGCTCCCGCTGGGCGGTGCTAACTGCTGCCGTTTGCTCGGCAGCGGTACGTGCACGCCGTTCAGACTCTGACTCGGCTTTTGCAGAAGCCAGGTCGGCTTCTAGGCGCGGCATGGCTTCCAGCCGCATTTCCAGCTTGGCCAGTTCGGTGTGAACGCGCTCGGCGCCAGCTCGTTGCGTCAGGGCTTCTTCCCGCGCGTTTGCCAGGTCGCGTTCCAGTTGGTCGATACGGCCCTGGAGGGCAGCGTTGGCGTCCATGAGCTGACCGATATTGTCCTCTTGCTCTTCAAGCCGCTCCGCTATTTGCTTGTTCTCTCGCGCCAGATCCGCAGCCGTTTCTTCGCTGTTCGCCAGCTGTGATTGCACCTCCGCTGTCGCGCGCGCCACCTCCTGGCCGAAATGTTCCTGCAGTACGCGCATCAGGACTGGGGAGAGTGTGATGCCCGTTGCCTGTTGCGGCTGGCCGCTTTCCCAGTTCTTGAGCATGGGATGTACTGTCCCTGGGCTTCCGCTGCCATGTTCGGCGATGATCAGGCGAACGGTCGGTTTTGCTCCTGTGGATTTCAGACGGTTTGCAATAGCGTTGACGTGATCTTGCGTGATGGTGGCGAGGCGGGGCATCTGTATCCTGAGTCTATTTTGTTACGTATCATTTGTTTCGTAACAGATGATACGTTATGAATCCTATTCGTGCAATTGCCGAGAGGTGGTGTGCTGGGCAAGGCTCCTCAAAAATGGAGCCAGCTCAACTGTCTACTCAGCGCGAAGACAATTTTCTCTGTTTCGAACACCTCGCCAAAACGCCGCAGGTGGCACAGGTTCGTTGTGCCAACGCCGCTTCCGTGCTTGGTTTCCAAAGGACGTACCAGCGGAGCGAGGATCTCTTCGCCGTCAACGGCATCGGCGAAAGCGAGTACTTACTGGCCCTTACCTCTGTGACTGTTACTGTTGTCCGGCGGGCTGGAGCGGAGTATTTTGACGATGCGCAGAGTTCAGCTGTTTCGGCGCGCCTTTAAGAAATAACTGTGTTAATGTACAGTGGTTTCAATCTTAAAATGTTTAGCCAGAAAGGATGCGTTGTCTATGCGCTTACTTGTATGCCATCCGTTGCCGTTGAGGGCGCGCGTGTTATTTATTCGTTCCAATGGCGTACTGTTCGCATCGGAAGGAAGTCCAGAGATGACGCGCCGCTATGTCTGGGCGCCTGTTCTTGAGAGCCTGCTTGTGCCTTATCCCGATGTGTGTGTCGTTTTTCTGCGCTCAGAGGAGGAAGCGCAGGAGCCCGAGACGCTCAAGGGAAACTTAGGGCGGCTTGGACAGCGTGTTATCGATGTCTTGACGTCAGATGATCGTTCCATCGCCGAAACGGTGCGTGGTTGGCGGGAGCATCATCCCGAGGTGAGGCAAATGTGTCTGCTGACCTCCGCTGGTGGCGCAGTTGCCGATATGGTGGATATCGTATGTGATGCTGCGCGGGGCGTCAGCGCGATCGAGGTGAAGTCGCAGCTGCAGGGCTGGTTGGAGGTGGAGCGGATGGTGGCTTGAAGTATGTCGCGCCATGCGGATTGGGCCGGCAAAAAGTGCTTGCATCAACGCTGTGCTGTCGCCAGTCATGCAATGTGGCGCAATGCTGATCGTGGCAGTGGATTTTGGTTTTTACGGATGCGACTTGGGCTGATCGAATGCATTCGCATACTGCGGATGGAAAACACGTCAAGCCGGACTAGTGCTGGCATTGCATATCGATACGCTGAGGCTCCGGCAGCGATGCATTTGCAGGAGTGGCACCATGCCACTTTTGAGCTATCGCCGAGGCGCAGCTCCACAGTATCGATCGCGCATCGGCACTGAACCATCCGCTCACTGGGTAGATGCTCGCGTCATTGGACGGCACTTAATGTAGCGGAGGCTTGCCAATCGTTGCGCTGCCTGATGCACCGAGTGAGCAAGTAAATATGTTTATGTCGGCATACCGCGCAGGCGCTCGCATTGGCGCAGCAGCCCCTGGAAAATGGCCTCGGCAATGTCGACGGGGAAGTCCTGTGGAAGGCGGGCAGTCACGGTATCGACTACACCCGTGGCGCCGGCGAGTACTTCGTCAATTATCGCCTCGGCGGCAGCCGCACCGAGCCCCACTTGGCGCGCATGATTCGCCCAATGGCGACGCTGGATCTGATCGATGTGATAGTAGTTGCTTGAACCGCGCACTGCCATTGCTAACTTGGCGCGTTGATGGGCGAGCTGATGCGCACCAGGTCCGATGATCGGATGGGCAGACAAGACGTCATACAGTGGCGTTGCCTTAAATTGACTGTTCGGAAGGTGGAAAATACTAAAGTTCTTGGCGTGGCCATCGGTGGCAGCCAGTAACCAGAAGATGAGCTGCGTTTTAAAGAAACGCGCCCGGTCGATTTCCGCTTGTGTCGAGCCGAGCAGAATGTCCATGATCTGTGTGATCCCTGGTCCGCCATCGGACTGGTACTTTTGCAGCGGCGATGTGCCTGTGGCCTGACAAAAGTCCTCTTGTGGCAAACGCACGATCCAACTGCCGTCTTGTGCGCGTCGGCGGTCGAAACGCTCGACGACCAGCGCTTTCATGCCATCGAAAGTCTCTATCGTGCAGGAGGCTGTGGGTAGTCCAAAGGCCCGCATTATGTGCGAACAGAGCCATTCATTTTCGACGGAGGTGCGCATATCCGCCTGCATGTTACCCACCAATCCCATTGGCAATTTCACGATATGGGTCGTTGGGGTATTCCCAGTTGGCCGGTGCCATTGGTCTTGATGCCATAAAAGGGCCGTTTTCTCCTGCGCGCCGGCGATCGACAGGCGCAGATCGGTGTAGTCTTCAGCTTGGCCGAATGGGGTGTCGGCGAGCGTGTTGCGCAATAGGCGGGCGACGCCGGCTGCATCCAGTACATCACCAGTGATCGAAAATAGATCAACGGGCTGTTCATCTGGCGGGAGCAGCTGGATCGCGCCAACGCAGTCGCGCCCGACAGCCGCTAGCAGTTGATATGGCTCGATGCCTTCGGTTCGGAAGTGTAGGGCCATGCGGCGGCGGATTTGGTCACTGTCGGGGAGCAGATTATCGAAGTAGTACTGCACCATGGGACCGCGGTACGCCTCGTTGTGCGGCTTGAATGGCATCGAGAGTGAGAGCGGCCTGCTGGCGTCATCGACTAGCCATGAATCGAAATACGTGAATGCGTATTTTCCGGGCATGGCGTCCCAAAATCCCACCGGGGTGCCGTTCAACCAGACATTGAGACGCTGCGCATGTGCTTTTCTTCCCATGGATTACCAAATCTCTTTCTTCGCCGACGGCGGGGTGATTTTTGCCGGCGCCTGTATTCCTTTGACCTGTTTGGGGCCGTTTGGGCCGGCCTTTGTTGGGCGGGGCAGGGCAGGAGCGCTTAAGGGCGTGCCTAGAAAGGAGGGCTGCATGTCGTCGGGCTGATCTGGTTCGTTGCTGTCGGCTAGTACGAGTTCGACACCGAGCAGGCGCAGTACCAGGTAGAGGCGTTCCACACTGGTCGATGCGGGATTGGCTTCGATTTGCGCGTAACTTTGCTGTGTTATGCCGAGCTGTTCTGCCAGAGCTTGTTGCGTCAGGCCGGCTTGCTTGCGAAAGCTGACCAGCAGGGGACGTATTTGCTGAAGTGTTCGGATTGGATAGCGCATGAGGTAACTCCGGCTGTATTTTTCACAGTATATACATTGTAAATATTAAATACAACCTTTAACTTGTATATTGAATTTACAGTACCTTAGCTGTATTTTGTGCTGCTGGAATGCTATTTCTGTTGTGTATATTCGCCTCATGAAGTTATCCCCGCTTTCGGTGCACAAGCATGTGTATAACTTATTGACCTTGTCCTGAAAAGCGCAAACTGCATGGTTGACGGACAGGTGCTGTTTTTATAGTCAGTGTCAGCCTTGCGGTATTTACTGAGCGTTTTCACCGATCTGCATGACGTCAACCTCTCACCGTTTAGCATGCATATGAATGTGTCCAACGCTGAGTATGATCAGCTGTTCACTTTGACGCCATCGGCTAGCGTTCCTTGCTTGGTTCTATTCGGCACTCAGCGGTTTTTCTTGCTTAGTAGACCGAAGGCGGGAGGCGTCCATTACATTCTTTCAAAAATCTGAGTTTGGGAAAATTCTACTTTTAAACGCGATCATTTGGCGGGGGGATTACCGTCCCCGTCTTGTCTGAGCCGCCTTGAGCTGGTCATCGTATTGTTAGATGATGGCAACACACAGCTAGGAAGCGGCACGTTTCAAACCATTGGAATTTCAGCCGCGAGGGTCCAGAGTTGGAGGTTGTCGGCAAGCCTTGCTTGATCACCAGGCTGCGCGCGGCAACAATCATGGAATCCATCGCGTGCCAGGCAGGATATCGATCGCCTGAACATCGCCCGTCGAGAGCGTCTTTGCCAATAAAAATATCCAGCCTCCCGGTAGTGCCCATCTTCAAATGCAGAAAATTTTCAAAATTACCTAAACAATTGCAGAAAAGTCTGGATACCTTGTTTGAGAGCGGTGGATTGCTCCCGGACGGTATTGCCGACCCCCCCGCTAGCGGTAAGAACGCTGCGGTCATTGTGCTTTTCTTCCTGGACGATCCCCTCAAAGATCAATGATATGCCTGGCCGGGCCAGGTGGATAGACAGGGGAAACAGATGGTAGCGATTGTCAGCGGCAATACTCTTGGCTTGTTGGGCGGTTCGTCGGCGACGCTGGGGCAGCAAGGAGCGTTTGGCGCCGCCGGCATCGGCAAGAGCCAGGAAAATGGCTATCTGAATGTTTCCAATGGCAATATTGTCATGCAGCAGCGTGATGACTTTATCGCGTCGCGCGGTATCGATTTGTCCTTGACACGCACGTATAACGCGCAAGGTGCGCTGGGCCAGCACTGGAAATTTGGCCTGAACCGCGAAGTTGGCGCCGTCACGGGTGTTGTCAACGGCGCTGGCAGCACGGTGGTGCGTATTGCGGGAGACGGCAGCGAAGCGCTGTATCGCTACGACGAGGCGCGTGGCGTGTATGTGTCGACCGATGGCCCCGGCGCCTACCATACCCTGGCGTATGACGCGGCGGGGCAGCGCTGGACCTGGAGCGCAGGCGACGGCCAGGTGCGCGAAGTGTATGACGCCGCCCAGCACGGCCGCATCATATCGTCTGCAGACGAGAACAATCATCAGCTCAGTTATTTCTATGATGCAAATAGCGGCTTGCTGTCGCGGGTGCTGACTGCCAGCGGCGATACGAGCTGGTTCGAGTACAGCAACGGCGACTTGGCGCAGGTGCGCGACGTGCTCGCCTCGGGCGTCGTACTCACGCGCGTGCGCTATGGCTATGACGCGCAGCACCGCCTGACGTCGGTCACGACGGATCTGACGCCGGACGATAACAGTATCGCCGACGGTAAGGTGGCCGTGATCCGGTATGTCTACGACGGCACGAGTGAACGCATCGTTAGCGTGATGCAGGCCGACGGCACGGCGCTGTCCTTCACCTATCAACAATACGGCGGTGAATGGCGCGTGGCATCGGTGACGGACGGCCTGGGCCGGCGCACGCAGCTGGCGTACGATCTTGCCGCCAACACCACGCGCGTGACCGATGCGCTCGGTGCCGTCAGCGTGTATGCCTATGATAGCCGAGGTCAGCTGACCGGCGTGACAACGCCGGCGGGCCAGCAGAGCACGTATGCGTATGACGCGCAGGGCAACTTGATCCGAAGCGTGGACGCGCGCGGCAATGCGGTCGAGATGCAATACGACGCCAATGGCAACCAGATCCTGCAGCGCGATGCGCTGGGCAATACGATTACGCGCACCTATGATCCAGTGTGCAAGCTGCTGCTGACGGAAACGACGTATCAGATTGCCGATCCGGACGGTGCCGGCCCTGGCCAGCCGGGCCGGCCACAGACGACGCGCTACGTGTATGACGCGGCAGGACATTTGCGCTTCCAGATCAGTCCGCAAGGGCGTGTGACCGAACATCGCTACGACGGTCCTGGCGCGCGTCTCACCAGTGTGCAATATACGGTGGATAGCTATGACATTAGAAGTTTGGCGCCTACTAGCGCGCCAGACGAAGCGACGATGAGCGCCTGGGAAGCTGCTATCCGAGATAAGTCGACGACAACGCGTACCGACTACGAATACGACGTTCGTGGCTTGCTGGCACGTACGCGATCCTTTGCCACGGTATCCATCGCTGGCGCAGGAGTGCCTTTCAAGGCGTTCATATTGCGCTATGTATATGATCAGGCGGGCCGTCTGTTACAACAGATTGACAAGTCAAACAACGTAACCAACTTCGCGTACGACGGACTGGGTCGATTGCTGACGACGACCGATCCCTTGGGCAATGTTATTCTTCATAGTTACGATGATGCAGGCGGCCGGATGTCCATTCGGCTGGCCAATGGCCTGACGACCACCTCTGTCTACAATAAGGCAGGAGAGCTGACGGATGTTATCCAGACGGGCCTGGCCGGTGAAGAGCTGGGACGCACCAGCTATGCCTACGATGCTGATGGGCGGCTACGCATGACGACGGGTCCCACTGGACTACGCAGTTACGTGCTGTATGACGAGGCGGGCCGCAAGGCCGCGGACATCGCGGCCGACGGCGCGCTGACGCAGTACCAGTACGATGCGAACAACCAGCTGATCCGCACACTGCGCTATGCCCAAGTAGTCAACGGCGCAAGCATGGCGCGCCTGGTGGCGGCCGACGGTAGCCCGCTTGCTGCCACCTTGGCGCAAGCCGATGTGCTACCACCCGTTAGCGCGCAGGACCAGAATGAATGGCGCTTGTACGATGCCGCCAGTCGCTTGCTCAAGACCGTCAGTGCCACAGGTGCCGTAAGCGATTTTGTGTATGACGGTGCTTCACGGCTGGTGCAAACTATCGCCCGCGCGAATACGCTCGACGTGGCCGCCTTTGCTGCCCAACCCTCGCTGCAGAATGCTGACGTAGCGGCCGCTGCCGGTGACCGCAGCGTCTGGCGTGAATATGACGACGATGGCTTGCTGCGTTTCGAGGTGGATGCGGATCGCTACATGAGGGAGTATGGCTACGATAGTGCTGGGCGCCTGATGACTATCAGGAAATATACGGCTCCGCTTTCAACGCTGCAAGCCGGCGTTGCACTTTCCGCCATGATTCCAGAGGCAAATTCCCAAGATCCGTGGACGACATTCAAATACGATGGGCGAGGTGCTTTGCTTTGGTCCTTTGACGGGGACGTGAGTGTCGTCAATAACTATGATCCTTTAGGGCGTTTAAAAGACACCACGCGCAGCCAACGCGACAGGACAGGAGCGGGATGGCTGCAGCGCGACCAATTCTATTATGACGCTGCTGGTCGCGTGCAAAGCATAACCCGTTCGATGGATGGTGTAGCCGACGAGACAACGTATACGTTTGACCTTGCTGGTAACAAAGTACGTGAAAGCAGTGCCAACAGTACTTTGTACTACCGATACGACCTACAAGGGCGATTGATCGGTGCTCTGTCGGCGCAAGGTGGGACGATGTTAACTGCACTTGGAACTAATTTGCCCGTTAGCCAGATTGAGCTTGTATGGCGCGCATACGGTATCCGGTATGAGTATGACGGAGCAGGCACGCTGATACGGGAAACTCCTCCAATGACCGACGGCGTCAATGTTATCGATGGCGGGCGAATCCTACATGATGAGTTCGGTCGAGAAATCGTGTTGGCTGATGCCCAGGGCAATCTCACGCTGACCAGCTACGATTCGGTGGGAGCCAAGAAAACATGGAAACAGATCAATGGCAAGATATCGACAGCGGAGTATGACGCGCGCGGCTTGTTGATTACTGAAACACTGTCGGAGACTGGCCAAGATGCTTCTGGCGCCCTTCGGCCGGTCATGAACCGCTATAGCTATGATGCTTCCGGAAAACTCGTACAGAAGATCCATGCGGCAGGCCTTTTAATGCAAGAGAGCATTGATTATGTTTATGATCAGGTAGGCAAGTTAGAGCAACGCATCGTTGTCAGCAACGGCATGCGTATGGTATTTGACGGACTAGACCGCATTACCTCGCAGACCGAAGCACAAGGCAAAGTGATACTGACGACTTATCATGTGGATGGCGGCAAGACTGTCTCGAGTAGCCTGAATGGCGTAACCACGATAGCGGAGTACGATGCATTTGGCCGCCTAGTGGTGCGAACTAAGGAACCGTCGGGGAAAACGAACATTACGACGTATGAACCGGATGGCTCATATACGACCACTGTCAAAACTGCCGATGGATTGACTACTATCACTGAGTACGATGCCAATGACAGGGTGACGAGAAGAACATTGCCGACAAGCGGATTAGATGCCGCCGGCGTGATGCGCCCAATAGTCTCCCGTTATTTCTACGATGACGCAGGCCGAGTGGTCAAAGCCATTGAGTCCGAAGGCCTGGTGACACAGTCAAATATCGAGTACGAATACGATCAGGCTGGCAAGAAAGAAACCAGAACGACCAATGGATTGATCACCGTATTCCAGTTTGACGCGCATGGCATGCTGACCAGGATGACACGTCCAGAAACTGGTCCCGATGCCACGGGCAAGCTGCTGCCGCTGGTCAATACCTATACATATGACGCTGCTGGCCGCGTGACGCAGGAGATTGCAGCGCTGGGCCTGGTGGCGGAGACGATAAATGATTATGAGTATGACCAGGCCGGCAAGATAGTACGGCGGACATATACCAGCAATGGTATCCAGGTGGTGCGTGATGGGCAGGACCGCGAATTGTCGCTGACCGATGCGCAGGGCAATGTCAAGCTGACGACTTATCACGCGGATGGTGGCAAGACGGTGTCTGATACCGTCAGTAATCGGACCACCATATCTGAATATGATGCGCGCTCCCGGCTGACGAGCGAAATACTTCCAAAAAGTGGACCAGATGCCTCCGGTATTCTGCGTCCGGTGGTCAATCGCTACAGCTACAATGCGGCGGGCCAGGTTACGCAGAAGGTTCTATCAGAGGGTCTGGTGGCGCAGGAGAGTACCGATTACGTGTATGACCAGGCTGGCAAGGTACAGCAACGCACGGTTGTCAGCAATGGTAATCGTACGATGTATGACGCGTTGGATCGTGTGACCTCGCTGACCGATGCGCAGGGCAATGTCAAGCTGACGACTTATCACGCGGATGGTCGTAAGACCGTGTCCGATACCGTCAGTAACCGGACCACCATATCTGAATATGATGCGCGCTCCCGGCTGACGAGCGAAATACTTCCAAAAATTGGACCAGATGCGTCCGGTGTTCTGCGTCCGGTGGTCAATCGCTACAGCTACAATGCGGCGGGCCAGGTCACGCAGAAGGTTCTATCAGAGGGGCTGGTGGCGCAACAGCGCATCGATTACGAGTATGACCAGGCTGGCAAGGTACAGCAACGCACGGTTGTCAGCAATGGTAATCGTACGATGTATGACGCGTTGGATCGTGTGACTTCGCTGACCGACGCGCAGGGCAATATTACACTGACGACCTATCTCGCCGATGGCGGCAGGACCGTATCCGTACAGATCAACGGCAAGACCACGCTCTCTGAATATGATGCACGCGGTTTGCTGACCCGCGAAACGCTGCCAACAACAGGACCAGATGCGTCCGGTGTTCTGCGTCCAGTGGTCAATCGCTACAGCTACAATGCGGCGGGCCAGGTTACGCAGAAGGTTCTATCAGAGGGTCTGGTGGCGCAACAGCGCACCGATTACGTGTATGACCAGGCTGGCAAAGTGCAGCAACGCACGGTTGTCAGCAATGGTAATCGTACGATGTATGACGCGTTGGATCGTGTGACCTCGCTGACCGACGCGCAGGGTAATATTACACTGACGACCTATCTCGCCGATGGCGGCAGGACCGTATCCGTACAGGTCAACGGCAAGACCACGCTCTTTGAATATGATGCACGCGGTTTGCTGACCCGCGAAACGCTGCCAACAACAGGACCAGATGCCTCCGGTGTTCTGCTTCCGGTGGTCAATCGCTACAGCTACAATGCGGCGGGCCAGGTTACGCAGAACGTTCTATCAGAGGGTCTGGTGGCGCAACAGCGCACCAATTACATGTATGACCAGGCTGGCAAGGTACAGCTACGCATGGTTTTTACCAGCAGTACACGTACGGTGTATGACGCGTTGGATCGTGTGACGTCGCTGACCGACGCGCAGGGCAATATTACGCTGACGACCTATCTCGCCGATGGCGGCAGGACCGTATCCGTACAGATCAACGGCAAGACCACGCTCTCTGAATATGATGCACGAAGTTTGCTGACCCGCGAAACGCTGCCAACAACAGGACCAGATGCGTCCGGTGTTCTGCGTCCAGTGGTCAATCACTATAGCTACAATGCGGCGGGCCAGGTTACGCAGAAGGTTCTATCAGAGGGTCTGGTGGCGCAACAGCGCACCGATTACGTGTATGACCAGGCTGGCAAAGTGCAGCAACGCACGGTTGTCAGCAATGGTAATCGTACGATGTATGACGCGTTGGATCGTGTGACCTCGCTGACCGATGCGCAGGGCAATGTCACGCTGACCAGCTATGAAGCCGATGGCGGCACGACGGTGTCGAGGACCGTCAACGGCGAGACCACGCGCTATGGCTACGATCAGGCCAGCCGGCTGATCAAGTTGGTGACGAGTTCGATCAACGAGCGTTATGTATTGGGCGAGAATAACCAGCGCGCATTCGTCATTGATGCGGCGGGCAAGGTGCTACGTTATATCTATGATGCCAGCGGTAAAGTAGAACAAACCATCCAGTACGCCTCTGCCATCAGCGTCGGGGACCGGCCGGCGCTGCAAGC
Organism: Janthinobacterium sp. 64; assembly: GCF_002813325.1. Classification (NCBI taxonomy): domain Bacteria; kingdom Pseudomonadati; phylum Pseudomonadota; class Betaproteobacteria; order Burkholderiales; family Oxalobacteraceae; genus Janthinobacterium; species Janthinobacterium sp. 64. The sequence goes on from NZ_PHUG01000002.1 coordinate 241,526, forward strand.
GGTGATCGCCGCGCTCAAGCCAGCACCGGCGTTGGACATCGTCACCAATTTCGCCAATGGCATGCCGCTGCCGACGATACGTGACGACCGCGGCTGGCACATGACCTTGCCGCTGCAGCGCTGGGGCTATGACCAGAACGGCAACCGTACGCCATATGTGGATACCAGTGGCAACCGCAGCGACAGCTATCTGAACCTGTCGAACGGCAATGTGGTGCTCCGCCAGCGTGATGATGTGATCGCCGCGCGCGGCATCGACCTGGCCCTGGGCCGGGCCTACAATGCCCAAGGCGGCCAAGCGCGGCACTGGACCTTCGGCGTCAGCCAGTCCGTCGGCAGGATCGTCGGTGTGGTCAACGGCGCCGGCAGTACGGTACTGCGCACGGCCGGCGATGGCAGCCAGGCGGCATACACGTACGACAGCGCGCGCAGCATGTATGTCTCGACCGATGGCGCCGGCGCCTACCGCACCCTGGCATATGACGCGGTGGCGCAGCGCTGGACCTGGACTGCGGGTGATGGCCAGATACGCGAAGTGTATGACGCGACGCAGCAAGGCCGCATCATCCTCTCGTCGGATACCAGCAACAATCAGCTCAGTTACTACTATGATGCTGGCAGTGGCCAGCTGTCGCGCGTGGTCACCGCCAGCGGCGATACGACCTGGTTCGATTACAGCAATGGCGATCTGACGCAGGTGCGCGACGTGCTGGCCTCGGGCGCCGTGCTGACGCGCGTGCGCTATGGCTATGATGCGCAGCACCGCCTGACCTCGGTGACCACCGATTTGACGCCGGACGACAACAGCACCGTGGACGGCAAGGTGGCCGTGATCCGGTACGCCTACGACGGCACGAGTGAACGCATCGCCGGCGTGACGCAGGCCGACGGCACGGCGCTGTCCTTCACTTATCAGCAATACGGCAGCGAGTGGCGCGTCACATCAGTATCCGACGTCCTGGGCCGGCGCACGCAGCTGGCCTACGATCTTGCCGCCAACACCACGCGCGTGACCGATGCGCTCGGTGCAGTCAGCGTGTATGCCTATGATGCGCAAGGTCAGCTGATTGGCGTGACCACGCCGGCCGGGCAGCAAAGCAGGTACGTGTATGACGCACAGGGTAACTTGATCCGTAGCGTCGACGCGCGCGGCAATGCGGTCGAGATGCAATACGACGCGAATGGCAACCAGATCCTGCAGCGCGACGCGCTGGGCAATACCATCACGCGCACCTATGATCCGATGCGCAACCTGCTGCTGACGGAAACGACGTACCAGATTGCCGACCCGGACGGTGCGGGTCCTGGCCAGCCGGGCCGGCCACAGACAGCGCGCTATGTCTATGATGCGGCGGGCCACCTGCGCTTCCAGATCAGTGCGGCGGGACGGACGATCGAGTACCGCTATAACGCAAAAGGCGAGCGCATCGCCAGTGTGCAGTATGCGGCAGAGCTGTTCGATAACAGCGCCCTGGCGCCGACAGTGGCGCCAAGCGAAGCCGCGATCGCCGCGATGGTGGTGAGCTATCCGAACAAGTCGCAAACCGTGCGCGTCGATTACGAATACGATGCGCGCGGCCTGTTGGCCCGCACGCTGTCGTATGGCGCAGTCGATGCGGCTGGCGTGGGCATTGCCGCCACGCAGACGGTGCAGCGCTATGTGTACGACCAGGCTGGCCAGTTGCTGCAAAACATCGACACAGCCGGTACCGCTACCAGTTATACGTACGACGGCTTGGGCCGTCTGCTGACGGCGACCGATCCGCTGGGCCATGTCACTCTCAACAGCTACGATGCGGCCGGCGGCCGCATGGCGGTCAGACTGGCCAATGGCCTGACGACCACCTCGGTCTACAACAAGGCGGGCGAACTGACAGATGTGATCCAGACGGGCCTGGCTGGCGAAGAGCTGGGCCGTACCAGTTATGCCTACGACGCAGATGGGCGTTTGCGCATGACGACGGGGCCGACGGGGCAGCGCACGTACGTGCTGTATGACGAGGCGGGGCGCAAGGTGGCCGATATCACGGCTGGCGGCACCCTGACGCAGTACCAGTACGATGCGAACAACCAGCTGATCCGTACTGTGCGCTATGCGCAGGCGGTGAGCAGCGCGAACCTGGCGCGCCTGGTGGCTGCCGATGGCACTCCGCTGGCGGCAACCTTGGCGCAAGCAGGGGTATTGCCTCCGGTCAGTGCCAAGGATCAAGGCGAGTGGCGTCTGTATGACGCTGCCGGGCGCCTGGTCAGGACGGTGGGCGCCACTGGTGCGGTGACCGAGTACGTGTACGACGGCGTCTCCAAGCTGGTCCAGACCATCGCCCGCAGCACGCTGTTAAACATAGCGGCCTTTGCGGCCAATCCTGTCGTTTCCAATGCCGTGGTGGCCGCAGCTGCCGACGACCGTATCACGTGGCGCACATACGATGCGGATGGACTGCTGCGTTATGAGGTCGATGGCGAACGCTACATGACGGAGTACCGCTACGACAGCGCGGGGCGCCAGGTGAGCACGCTGCGCTATGCGAACCAGGTGTCGGCGACGGCGCTGGCCAATGGTTCGCTGGCCCAGGCCACGCCGGCCGCGCATGCGCAGGATATCGTCACCTCCACGACCTACAACGGCCGTGGCTTGGTCGATGCGCGTATCGACGGCGAAGGCTATGTCACCAGTTATTCGTATGACGCGGCAGCACGCCTGGCGGAAACGCGCCAGGGAACCCGCATGGTCGCTGGACAGCTGACGCAGCCAGGTGTCCAGCAGCGCGAGAGCTTCAGCTATGACGCCAATGGACGCCTGTCGTCCAGCGTGCGCTACCTGGATGGCGGTGCAACAGAAAGTACGACCTTGTCCTATGACAGCGTTGGCAATGTGATAGCTCAAACGCGTGCGGGTGTCGGCGCGGCCAGCCGCTACGACCTGCAAGGCCGTTTGATTGGCGCACTGGCGGGCAAGGGCAGTGCGGCGCTCGCAGCCTTGGGCAGTACTCCGTCCGCGGCCCAGGTCGACGCTGTCTGGCAGGCGTATGGCGTACGCTATACCTACGACAAGGCGGGGCTGCGTATTGCGCAGACCGATGCCAACGGCAACCGGACGCTGTATCTGTATGACGCCGATGCGCGCCTGACGCATGCCGTCAATGCCTTGGGCGAAGTACGCGAAACGGTGTACAACGTGCTGGGCGAAACGGTGGCCAGCGTTGCCTACGGCACGCGCCTCGATGCTGGCACCTTGGCAAGTCTGCAGGGCGGGATGGCAACACCCGGCTTTAAGAATGCGGTGCTGGCGATCGCCAATCCCGCCAAGGACAGCCGCACTTCGTATAGTTACCTTGCCAGCGGCGCGCTGGCCTCTTCAATCGATGCGCTGGACAAGGTCACGACGTATGGCGTCAATACCTTTGGCGAACAGGTCAGCCGCCTGACGCCGATCGCCGCCGGCGTGGCGTTGCTGATCGAGACCAGTTACGACCGGCGTGGCCAGGTCACTGGAGAAGTACGCGACCGCGCCGGTGTGAACCAGACCAGCGTGTCGCGCTACGACGCGTTTGGCCGCCTGGCGGCGAGCGTGGACGCGAATCAGGTGACGCACGGCTATGACTACGACCGCAACGGCCATCTGGTCATGGCGCGCGATGGCCTGCAGCAAGCGGCACTGACCAGCTACGATGCCTATGGCAATGTGCTGACGCAGACGGACCGGCTGGGGCAGGTGACGCGCTACAGCTATACGGCTTTCAACCGGAGCGTGACGGTGACCACGCCCGAAGGCCTGGTAACGGTGAGCAGCTTGGATGCGCAGGGCCGCAAGATTGCGCTGCGTGACGCGCAGGGGGTAACGAGCACCTATCACTATGACCTGGACGGCAACCTGGATGCCTCCAAGGCCGCCGAGGGCAGCCTGAATCTTAATAGCACGAATAGCTATGATGCCGCTGGCCGCCTGACGGAAAGTGTGGATGCGGGTGGACGCAAAGTGCGCTATGAGTACGACGCGGCCAATCGTCTCCTGACGCGCCGTGTCGATCCGGACGGTTTGAACCTCCGTACCAGCTACCAGTACGATGCCAAGGGCCAGCAGATCCAGATCACCGATCCTGCAGGCGCCGTGACGCAGACCGAGTTTGACCTGAACGGCAAAGTGTTCAAGCAAATTGCTGATCCACAGGGCTTGCGCCTGACGACGCAATATGCATACGACGACGCCGGGCGCGTCCTGACGGTAACCAGTCCTGCGGGCCTGGTCACCAGCTATGTATACGACAAGCTGGGCCGGCGCACGGAGCAGCATGTCGATCCGGCCGGCCTGAACCTGAGCACGCTGACGGGCTACGATGCCAAGGGCAACGTCGTGTCGGTGAAAGATCCGAACCGCAATGTCACGCGCTACCTGTACGACGCCAATGACCGCTTGGTCCTGGTGGTCGATGCCAAGGGCGGCGTCACGCAGACGCTGTACGACAAAAATGGCAATGTAGTGCAGAGCATCGGCTATGCCAAGCCAGTTGCTGGGCTGACGGGCAAGGAGACGGCGCAGCAGATCCTGTCATTGTTGGTGCGCGACACGGCGCACGACCTGAGCCAGGTCAAGCGCTACGACAAGGATGGCCGCCTGAGCTGGAGCGTGGACGGCAGCGGCGCAGTAGTACGTACCGAACACGATGGCAAGACGGTCAAGCGCACGGCGTACGCCAACCGCCTCGACGCGGCAGCCCTGGCAGCGCTGGCGGGCGGCGCCACGCCGGCGCCAACCGTAGCAGCAGGGCGCGACGTGGTGACGCAGCAGCTGTTCGATGCCGCCGGCCGCCTGGTCTACAGCATTGATGGCGTCGGTGCGGTGCAAGAGTTGCGTTATGATGGCAGCGGCAACGCCATCGTGCGTATCGCGTATGCCGCAGCGATCAACATCACGCAGCCGCTGACGCTGGCCAGCGTGGCCCAGCAACTGGCGACGATTGCACAGCCGGCGCGCGATGCGCGCCTGGTCAGCAATTATGACGGAGCCGGCCGCTTGACTTATAGCGCTGATGCGCAAGGGGCGGTGACGCAGTATGGCTACGACAAGGCTGGCCATCTGACGCGCCAGATCGCGTATGCGACGGCGCTGCCCGTGCCCGTGGGGAACAATGCTGTGTTGTCGAGCGTGGCGCAGAGCACAGCGGACCGCATCAGCAGTTTTACGTATGATGCGCTGGGCCGCCAGGTGTATGCGGTCGACGCCATGGGTGGCGTGACGCGGCGCATGTATGACAATGCGGGCAATGTGGTGCGCAGCACCGCGTATGCGGCGCAGCTTCCGGCGCTGCTTGACCGCAACAGCGTGCCCGACACGGCGCGCATCCTGGCCTTGCTGCCGCTCGATACGCAGCCAGCGAGTCACGTCAACCGCGTGTTCGACAGCGCCAACCGGCTGCTGTACAGCGTCGATGCGCTGGGCTATGTCACGCAGAATACCTATGACGCGAATGGCCATGTGACCCGGGTGGCCCGCTATGCCAACACCGTGGCCGTGCCAGCGGCCAGCGGCAGTGCCATGAAAGAGGCGGCAGTGCAGGGGGCATTGCGCCTGGACGCAGCCAGGGATGTGGCCGAAAGTCGCATATACGACGCCGCAGGACGTTTGCAGGAGCAGACTCGTGCTGCAGGCAGTGCGGCCGCCGGTACCATCCAGTATGCCTACGATGCCCTTGGGAATATCACCAGCATCACCAACGAACGCGGCTATGTGACGCGGCAGGAGTTTGACCAGGCCGGCCGCAAGACGCTGACCTCGGTGCCGCTCGATGGTACCGATTCGGCTGTGACACGAACCAGCTATGACGCCTTTGGCAATGCCGTCAAGGTGACCGATCCGAAAGGCAATGCCGGGTATTTCTATTACGACCAGCAAAACCGGCTGGTGTTGCAAGTCAATCCGCTCGGCTATGCAGTGGGCACCAGCTATACCTTGTCGGGCAAGCCGGTGACGGTGACGGAGTATAAAACGGCGTTGACGGGGACATGGTCGGCAGACGCGCGGCCCACGGTCATCGCCTCGGCGGGCGATGCCATTACCCGCCTGGAATACGACCGCAATGACCGGCTGCTGGCCTCCATCGATGCGGAAGGCGCTGTCGAACGTTTCGACTACGATGCCCTGGGTAACCGCAGCAGCTATCAGAACAAGCTGCGCGGCATGACGCGCTACACCTATGACGGCCGCGGCGCGCTGCTGACGGAAACGCTGCCGGTCAATGCGCCCGATGCCAGCGGCGCGCTGAAGCCGGTCATCAACAGCTATACCTATGATGCCTTCGGCAACCGCCGTACTTCTATCGAAGCACAGGGGTTGGCCTCGCAGCGCAGCACCACGTACGGCTATGACCTGGCCGGGCGCCTGGTCAGCCAGCGCGGCGACGAGATCACACTGCACGATAGTAGTGGTGCGACGCGCCGTGCCGCACCGCAGCAGACATGGACTTACGACCAGCGCGGCAACAAGACCTCGTACACGGATGGCAATGACAAGGTGACGCGCTGGTACTACGACGCGGCCGACCGCAAGCAGATGGAACTGAGTGCGGCCGGTACCCTGTCGCAATGGCGTTATGACGCCGCTGGCAACATGGTGTCGGCATTGGTGTACAACACGCCGGTCAGCGCGCCTGCCGGCAATGGTGCACCGCAGCCGGTCAACCCGGCAGAGCGCCGCCAAACCTACTACGACTACGATCAGGCCAACCGCATGGTCGGCACGCGAGTAGGTAATAGCGACAAGCAGAAGGAGCTCAATGGCGATCCGGTTTTCAGCGTCCCCATGGCCGAACGTAATGAGCAGGGAAGCTTTGATTTCAAAAATGTCGCGATTGAGACCAAGCGCACCTACGATGCGCTGGGAAATGTGGTGTCCGAGAAGGATGGCCGCGGCACGGTGACCTGGTCGTACTACAACACGGCTGGTGCGAAGATTGCGCAAGTTGACGGAAAAAATTACCTGACCGTATGGACCCGCGATGCGGCCGGCAATATCCTGCAGGAGTACCGCTACGCCAAGCAGGTCAGCCTGGTGGTGAATGCGGCAAGCAGCGTCGAGGAGCTGAAGGCCAGCAGCGGCACCCGTGTCGATGACCGCATCACGGTGTCGACATATGACCGCATGAACCGAGCCAAGTCGCAGAGCACGCTTAATCAGGAAGTGTTCAGCCTGGATACGAAGGGAGTGCTGAGCAGCCAGACCCGGGCAACAGCAGTGGCCTACGATTATGATGGCCTGGGCAATATCATCAAGAGAACCGAGGCGAACGGCGATGTTACCGATACCCTCTACGATGCGCTGGGCCGCCAGACCCGGGTCGAAGGTGCCGGTTTTACCGATTTCCAGCAGGCATGGGTGCGCCCGACCACCGACACGGTGTATGACGGCGTCGGCCACGTCATCACCTCGACGGCGCTGGGCAAGACGCACAGCGAAGACCGCATTACGCGCTTTATCTATGACGCGGCCGGGATATTGACGGGCAAATCGACGGATGGCATTGCCGGTGGCTATGCCTACGGCCACGATGCGGCCGGCAACGTGACGCAAGTGCAGGTGAACGGCCGGAAAGCCGATGGCAGTGCCAGCGTCAGCAGAACCCTGATCGGCTACGACGCGATGGGGCGCGAAACCAGACGTCAGACCGGATCGGTGGACCAGGCTGGTGGCTGGCTTGCGGGCGACAGCCGCGAGGTGCGCTATAACGCCTTTGGCGACATCGTGTTCAAGGGTGTCAATGGTGGTACGGCGGAGTTTGCCGAGTACGACATCATGGGGCGGCGCTGGAAGACGAATGCGGGCGACGGTTCGACCAAGGTCTACCAGTATGACCAGAACGGTAATGCGACCGTCCTGATCCAGTCATCCGGCGCGAATTTGCGCCCGATGACGCTGGAGCAAATCCTGGCCATCAATGAAATACAGGATGTATCGAAGGATCCAGTGGTGCTGGCGGCCAAGGCGGCTGGCGGCATCAGTGTCACGCTCAGTACGTATGACAAGCGCAACCAGCTGACCGATACGTACCAGGCAACGATGCAAAGTGCGAGTAATTTCGTGACTAACCAGCCGTTCCTGACGCAGGAGCTGGGTGTCAATTTTACGGCAGGGGGCTTGACTGTCGGGGCGACGAGGGAAAGCGGCGGCAATGTAACGAGTATGCCGACGGTGACCGGCAGTATCGGTTATGCGGCGCCAGGTACTGTGTATTTCGGCATTGTCTGGCTGGCCGAGGACCCTAAGTCACCGATATATGATCAATATGAAGGCACAGAACTTTCGCAGATTAGCATTCCATTTGGATTGATCAATGGCCCCGGCAAGATTCATGTGAGAATCGATGGTGTTGAGGTGCGCGAAGGGCCTTTTGATGCGGGCTTGGAGGATATTACGTGGTACATGAGGCTGCCGACACGGACAACATCGACACATAATTTCCGGCTCGATCTGTTGCAGGAATCACAAACGGGATCCGCTTCAAGCTTGCTATTGCTTGCTACAACCGTAATGTCCACCGGAGAGCCTGTCCCCGTTGGCATGCATCAAGCTGAACTTCGTGCCTACGGTGCAGTTAACGTTGCCAATCAGATTAATATTCGAAATCAACCAACCTCGACCAGTCGGCTTGTGTTCATGCGCAGGCAACAAGGTTCGAACGGTCCGTGGTCCAGCTATGAAGGTCAACAAACATACAATAATCAAGGCGGGGCCATTGCAGGTTGGTTCCATCTTAGTCCAGGATATTTTGTATCGTCTGGAGGTGTCGCTGTTGGGCAGCCTGATCAGGGCAATTATGAGTATCAATACGTCGCTTTGGCTGCGGATGGTACGGTATTGAATGTCGAAACTGGCGTTTACGATAGTGCGCAAGGAAACTCTGTACTAACACAAACGGCGCAAGCAATCTACGGAACAGGTAAAGCTTTTCAAACCAAGGTCAGTTCGATTTACGGAACCGGCGATACGGCTTGGCTCAATATCACGGAACAAGGCAAGGCTCAATCCATGCGCATCCATTATCGTGCTCAGGGAACCGATGCTTGGCAGGTGAGGATGTTGGAGGCGGAGCCCGGTATTCCCGGCTGGTTCAAGATGTCGCTCGACGGATTGCCCGCCTGCGAGTACTGGTTTGAAACATACACAGGGCCAACTGGGACGGGGGCGCAGGTCAACGCGCCAGGCGGAGGTCGGACTGAGGGAACCTTTACGCCGTACGGCGAGGTTTCCGCACTGACCGCATTCAATGCCAAGCCAGCCAGCGTGACTTTTAATAATCAGCCAACAAGTGCAGTGAGTATGCGCCTGTTTTACACGGGACCCGATGGTATTCCCCGTAGTAAAAATCTGGACCGCAATGGCGCGAACAGCTTCATCTGGAACGCCAGCGATGTGGCCCCCGATGTTTTATCCAGCAGTTATGTGGTTAAGTATAGTTACGAGGTATTCGACGCCAGCGGCCAGCGCGTCAACGCGGCAGAAGGTGTAGTGGGGCTGGGAAAAGAACCAATACAGTCGACGCACAAGCTGTTATCGCAGCCCAGCATCGTTTCCTTCACGCCACCCGTGCCGGCGGCAACACAGATGATATTGCAGTACCGCAGTCTCGGCTCGACAGGCGCCTACACGCGCGTGGTGTTGCCACGCAGCGGCGACAAGTTCATCTGGAAGGTGGAAGATGCCGGTTTGCGCCCGCAGTCCGGCAGCAATAAATTTGAATACAGCTATACCTTGCTTGACGTGGCTGGCCAGCCGGTAACGGATGGCAAGCCGAGTTATGATGGTGTTGTAGAGGTCATGGCGGATCGCACTACCAGCTACAGTTTCACCAAATGGACGATGTTCCTGAAGAGCGGTGAGGCGACCATTCACCGCCAGCAGGCCTATAACGCCTTTGGCGAGATCGCCAGCGAGACCGATGGCCAAGATAACGTGGTCGCCTTGTCGTATAACACGGCAGGAAAACTGACGCGCAAGGAAGCGCCGATGACCACCATTGCGCTGGAAAACGGCAGCAGTACGCCTGGCCGTCCTGTGACCTTGTATTACTACGATGCCTCCAGCCAGCTGATCGGCGTGCGCGACGCGAATGGCAACCTCAATACCCAGACCTTGCTGCCAGGCTACGGCAGCGAAGGGCGCATCGTCAGCGAATTCCATGCGGACGGTGGCGTGAAAAAGGCCGGCTACGACGTGTTCGGCGACCTGCGCACCGTGACAGACGAATTGCAGCGCAAAACGCAGAACCGCTATGACCAGGGCGGGCGCTTGATCGAGGTCATCCGGCCGGAGCGCTTGGCGGGTACGCCTGGATACAATAACGGCATACCGAACGTCGATAGGTACACCTACGATACGCAGGGCAACCGCATCAGCCATACGAATGCCTACAATCAAACCGAAAGCACCGACTACGATGCCGAAGGACGGGTGGTGCGCACACTCAGCTTTGAGGAGCGCGAAGTACGCTACAGCTATACCTATGACGCAGCCATGCTGGGTGCGGGCGGTCTGGTGGTCGGCGGCTGGAAAAAGGTTACCACGGTAGGCAATGTGCGCAGCACCAGCGACAGCAACGACTATTTCGGCCACCTGGTTGGGCATGTCGATGTGGCAGGGCGCAAAGTGGTCTACAGCTACGACCATGCCGCCCACCTGATCCGCCAAACCTCCAGTGGCGATCCGACTGGCCGAGCCGGCCAGAACATCGATTTTGAATACTATGCCAACGGCTATCTGAAACGCAGCACGGACCGGGTCTTGAACGTCGAGTCCTATTTCGAGTACGACAAGGAGGGCAACCGCACGCGCGAAGCGTATGCGAAACTGGAGACAGATGGCCAGCGCACCTACTATCAGCTGGCCGATATCAGCTACGATGAACTGAACCGGGTGGTGAAGTTCGTTGATCCTGAAGCGACCATTACGTATAGCTACGACGCCAACAGCAACCGGCGCCAGGTGAAAAGTGCCTACAACACGGTGGTCAATGGCGCCCCGGCGGTGCAGGACTACTGGTACCAGTACGACAGCATGAACCGTTTTACGATCACCAAGGGTGTTTCGGCGAATGGCATGGTCAGCACCGGCAGCACCGGCACCAGGATCAGTTACGACCTAGCCGGCCAGCGATTGACGGCGACGGCCGCCAATGGCACCGTCGAGCGCTACAGCTATACCAGTGATGGCTATTTGGAAGACGTTACGATCAACGGCGTGCTGGGTGCCCGCCGGGAAAATGATTTACGGGGCCGGGTAACGGGGTACAGCGAGTACAGGAATGGTGTCAAGTTGTCGCAGAAGGATAGCGTCTACGATGCCGACAACCGGGTCACGCAAGAGAGCTTCAAGGACGAAGCGAGCGGCAAGACGACCGTCACGGATTTCCATTACCGCCTGGACGTCGGCAATGGCAATTACACGGGCGTGGACCAGGGTGTGGTGACGCATACCTTCCAGCATGCGAAGGGCGTCACCGATACCGGCGTGCACACCATGTACAGCTATGTCTGGTGGGACGAGGCCAAGCAGAGCAAGATCCAGATCCAGGGGATCAATGCGGGCAACCCGGAACAGCTGCGCTGGGGCAGCGGTTTCTCGGACCTGCAGTATGACGTCAACGGCCATTTAACGCAGATGAGTGCGTATGAAGCCGGCAGCCTCGGTGCGCTGGTCGGCAGCGCTTCGAGCCGCACGATGACTTACATCAGCGACCAGTATGGCCAGGTGCTGCGCCGCAACAAAACACAGGCCAATGGCAACCTGGAGGTGGCGCATCGTTTCTATTATCTGAATGGCCATACCATCGGCGACGTCAGCAGCGAAGGGCCGTCAACCATCTCGTATGCGGAAGAACTGGCGCAGCGCGGCCTGACGACGCCTGGCGGCTTCCGTAACGCCAAGCCGGTATCATCGGCGGACTTCGACCAGAACTACCAGCCGATCAATTCGTCCTATCCGGGCGCCACGGCAAGTGCCTATACGGTGCGCAAGGGCGACACGCTGGGCGCGATCGCGCGCGCCGTCTGGGGCGATGAAAGCCTTTGGTATCTGCTGGCCGACGCGAATGGCCTGACGATCAGCGACACGCTGATCGAAGGGCAGGTGCTGACGGTACCCAACAAGGTCAGCAACTTCCACAACAACGCCAGCACCTTCAAGGTGTATAACGCCGGCCAGGCCATCGGCGACACCATGCCGGTGCTGCCGCCGGAACCGATGCCGCCTCCGCCGCCACAGCAGTCCAAAGGCGGTGGCTGCGGCGTGATGGGCAAGCTGATCATGGTGGTGGTGGCGGTGGTAGTGGTGGTGATGACGGCTGGTGCTGCGGCCACTGTCCTCACACCTATGCTCGGTTCCACCATGGCAACGGTGGCAGGCGGTGCAATTGGAGGTGCCCTCGGTTCAATCGCTAGCCAGACGGTGGGCATGGCCATTGGCGCGCAGGATGGATTTAACTGGAACGGGGTTGCTCTGGGCGCCTTGGGCGGTGCGGTCTCTGCTGGGGTCATGAATACGGGCATGGGGCCGACGTTCAGCCCTGGCACCAGCGCATTTGTCAAGGGTGCAGTGCAGGGAGGTATCAGCAATACCATCACGCAAGGCGTAGCAGTGGCGACAGGCTTGCAGCATAGTTTTGACTGGCGTGGCGTGGCGGCTGGGGCTATTGCTGGTGGTGTTTTTGCCGAAGTGGGCAATGCTATCGGGCAAGCACAGTATGGCGAGCAGGGCTGGGCCAATCTTAACGGCCTGGAGCAAGGTGTGAAGGACGCCGCCCTGTGGAGCGATATCGGCAAGACCATGGCGCGCGGCGCCGTCTCCGGCGTGGCAGCGGGCATGGCCAGCGGCCTGGTGCGCGGCGGCAGCTTGCGCAACAGCTTCCCGGGCATCATGCAGGATGTGATCGCCAGTACGGTGGGGAACGCGATTGGGCTGGGGGCGCAGGTGACGCAGAGAATGGCGGAGTCAGTTGCTACAGATGTGTTTGGAAATGTGTCAAGGAATTGGTCTGCGCTGCAAAACCAGTCTCCAAGTTCTGGCAATAGTAATTTTGAGCGCCCATTGCTTGCTAACTCGTACATGGGGGAGCCGGGCGTCATGAGTGATGTGCCGACGCTTAGCGATATGACATTTGAATCGGCCCGAACGGTTGTACGTGCTGAGTCGAAAAACCTTGGCGATGATCTTTATGACGCTGAGATGGATCGAATTAGGTCTCAAGCGAGCGATGAACATTTAACTTGGGATTCTGATGGCTATCAAAGTGCAGATGGTGTTCTTCGGATTGAAATCAGAGGAGTAAATCAGGCGTCGGCCGAAAACCCCAAAACTGATACTATTATATCTACTTCCACATCTACAATTTCTGAAGCTTCTGAGCTCGATAAAATCACACCTTCAAGTTTGTTCTTCAATCAGGGCTTTGGCTTGGGCACTTACTTCGGCGCACAATCGGCGACCAATGTGATGTACACGCGCTCACCCTTGGTGGGTGGGTATGGAATCCTTTCCGGCTCGGTTTCCGGTTATCAAGCGCATCACTTAAATCAAAATGCTGTTTACAAGGCTTCGATTGCTCCGGCTCAAGGCTTATCTATTCTTCTTCGCGGTAATGCGTTCACCGAAAGTGGCTCTCCGCACTATGAGGCTCATGCGTCGCTGGAGCGTTGGTGGGACAATTATAGGGGTGGTGGTAGCCTTGAACGCCAATTGCCGACCAACGCGGATTATGGAAGTGCACTGAAACAGTCTTTAATAGACGGTGGTATGAGTCCTCGAGATTCTGCCCGATATTCTGAAGGAGCTAGGCAGCAGCGATTGGGGGCGGGGCATCCCGACGCGGCCGCAGTGCCTAGACTTCCTCGTCGTATTTACCAGTCCGCTGTTACTGTGGTCGATGCCGATTTGTCGGCAGCACGTGGCCTCGCGAAGAACCTCGCATTGATCGGGCGAGGTGCGATGGTTGTAGGCGCAGCGAGCGATGGCTATAGCTTTTACTCACAGTACCAGTATAGTGCGCAGACAGGTGACTACTCCAATACCTACCGTGAAGGGATTCGTATCACTGGTGGCTGGGCCGGTGCTGCTGCGGTGGGTACTGTGGGGGCTGAGTTCGGTGCTGGCTTCGGAATGGCCTTCACTCCGGCAGGCGCCGTAATTGGTGGTTTCGTTGGAGGTATTGTCGGAGGCGCAATTGGCTATTTCGGCGGCAGCTATGCCGCAGTGGGTATTGCCGACGATGCAGGGTTTCTACGTTAGACCACTCGGAATTAAATAGAAAGAATGAGCATGAAAACCAAAGCGAATGACTTGCTGGCCCGGCTAGAGATGGCCGATTTGCTCAGCAATTGTGAACGACCTCTAGAGGACACTGCCGAGGTGGTACGTGTGAGTACATGGAAAGAAGCTCTCGCGATCTGGACCACGCAAGCTTCCGACGACGCTCGGATTGAGTCACAAAACGAGCTGACGGTGAAATTGTCTAAGCGTCAAAGCTTGGGTGAGTGGAACTTAACTGCGCAAGAACTGAAGCCGTTAGTCGTCAGATTTATTGAAAAAAAAATGACGAATAATGCTCTGCTAGCCAGGCTGCCCAATGATGATCGAGGCGTAGTGCTTAACGCGTTGCGTTGGGATTTTTTGGGTCTGTGTATGGCAAGGGAGTACGAACACCTCGTGGCGACGCAATACCACCGGTTGCATGAACACCTATACTTGGTGGGGCGGTGGCCGTGCGGTTGGATTGGAGAGGTGCCCGACGATATGGAGAGCGCCTTCGAGATGGGCAAGTTAGCTGTGCTTTGAACGCCTAACAAAACTTCGTCCAGAGAAACAAACGGCCCCGAAGCTGGTCAAACCCACCTGACATCATTTTCGGGGGCCGGGCAATGGCCAAAGCACTTCTTCCTGATGACCTGTGGGCGCTGATTTCGCCTTTGCTGCCAGCATATCGCCCCTCTCCCCAAGGCGGGCGTCCTTGCCGGGCCAGGGTCAGATCCGCCATTCGTACACGATCTTAGCATTGGTTATATCTGCCCCTGCACATAAAACCGGTAAAGAGCGAGTACGTGTGTATGACTGCGTCTCGTAGACCAGGGGGGGGTGACGCATACTTTCCAGCATGCGGACGGCGTCACCAATACCGGCGTGCATACCATGTACAGCTATGCCTGGTGGGATGAAGCCAAGCAGAGCAAGATCCAGATCCAGGGGGGCAACGCTGGCAATCCAGAACAGCTGCGCTGGGGCAGCGGTTTCTCGGACCTGCAGTACGACGTCAACGGCCATTTAACGCAGATGAGTGCGTATGAAGCCGGCAGCCTCGGTGCGCTGGTCGGCAGCGCTTCGAGCCGCACGATGACTTACATCAGCGACCAGTATGGCCAGGTGCTGCGCCGCAACAAAACACAGGCCAATGGCAACCTGGAGGTGGCGCATCGTTTCTATTATCTGAATGGCCATACCATCGGCGACGTCAGCAGCGAAGGGCCGTCAACCATCTCGTATGCGGAAGAACTGGCGCAGCGCGGCCTGACGACGCCTGGCGGCTTCCGTAACGCCAAGCCGGTATCATCGGCGGACTTCGACCAGAACTACCAGCCGATCAATTCGTCCTATCCGGGCGCCACGGCAAGTGCCTATACGGTGCGCAAGGGCGACACGCTGGGCGCGATCGCGCGCGCCGTCTGGGGCGATGAAAGCCTTTGGTATCTGCTGGCCGACGCGAATGGCCCTTCGATCAGCGACACGCTGATCGAAGGGCAGGTGCTGACGGTGCCGAACAAGGTCAGCAACTTCCACAACAATGCCAGCACCTTCAAGGTGTATAACGCCGGCCAGGCCATCGGCGACACCATGCCGGTGCTGCCGCCGGAACCGATGCCGCCTCCGCCGCCACAGCAGTCCAAGGGCGGCGGTGGTTGCGGGGTAACGGGCAAGCTGATCATGGTAGTGGTGGCAGTCGCCGTGACATATATGACGATGGGGGCAGCAGCAACCGCAGCAGGCGCGATGTTCGGTGCTGGCACTACGGCGGCGACTGTGGCAACCGGCGCGATTGCTGGCGCCCTCGGCTCGGTTGCTAGCCAGACGGTGGGCATGGCGATTGGCGCGCAGGATGGATTTAACTGGAACGGGGTTGCTCTGGGCGCCTTGGGTGGGGCGGTGACTGCTGGGGTGATGAATACAGGCATGGGCCCGACGTTCAGCCCTGGCACCAGCGCATTTACCCGAGGCGTCGTGCAGGGCGGCATCAGCAACACGATCACCCAAGGCGTAGCGGTGGCGACAGGCTTGCAGCACAGCTTTGACTGGCGTGGCGTGGCGGCTGGGGCTATTGCTGGTGGTGTTGCCGCAGAGGTGGGGAATGCTATCGGGCAAGCACAGTATGGCGAGCAGGGCTGGGCCAATCTTAACGGCCTGGAGCAAGGTGTGAAGGACGCCGCCCTGTGGAGCGATATCGGCAAGACCATGGCGCGCGGCGCCGCCTCCGGCGTGGCAGCGGGCATGGCCAGCGGTCTGGTGCGCGGCGGCAGCCTGCGCAACAGCTTCCCGGGCATTATGCAGGATGTGCTCGCCAGTACGGTGGGGAATGCGATTGGATTGGGGGCGCAGGTGACGCAGACAATGGCCGAGACAGAGGTGAACTGGGGTGGGGCCATGGGTACTCGTGAGCAGCGGCACATCAGCAGCGTCGCACCCGTCGAATGGGAGCCGTTGCCGGTTAGCCGCGACCTCCTTGAGAGTATGCCTGATTTCGGAATCACGGCACCTGAAACTGACGGCTTTGGAAATGCGATGAGTCGGCAGGCCGTTGAAGATAAGTTGCGGTGGGAAATTGCCGGCGAAGAGGCGCGTTCCGATTCGTTGCGCAGTCCGCAGATGATTTTTGCTGGGGGCCCGACCCGAGGACCTGCTCGTGGTGCCTTTGAGATGGTACGTAATAATAATTGGGATGGTGCATTGAACGTTATAGCTGACCCCTATGGAATATTGGGTGAGCTACCAAGTCTTAAAGAAGACCTTCGTAAAATGAGCCAGTACCAGGCAAAGGAACGAGTCGATCTTATGCGCCAAGGTCTGACGAGTTTGGGTGTAAAAAATATTCCAGATTACTCTTACCAAATGGGCAGCAAAGGTAGTGGAATTGATTTCCAGGGATCCGTTGACAGTTTAGGGCGGACATACGAGGCACATGTCCGAGATCAACGTCTTCGCGAAACTTGGGGCGATGATTATCAAGATATCCGTATCGGAAAATCCAAGATGACGCCGCTAGAGTTCGAAAAGCGAGTTCTTGATATACATATGCAAGCAACGGATAGGGCCTATCGAAAAGGTGTCGATTTAATTGCTAGTGGTGAATTGAAATTTAAGGAGGGTCATTATAGCAGGGAGTTAGGATCATTTATTGATGACCAAGTGCGTGGTCGTCTGCGGGACTTTGCTCGATCTGAAAGCATTAGCGACAATCCTATGTCCAATATATTTGCTATAAATCGACGGATCAAGAGCGATTCTTTCACCGGTTATGGCATCCCTGATGCACGGATAGGAGCCAACATTTACCATGATACAACTTTAGCACGCAAAGATGGTTATACTCCACAGATAACGAAGTGGAATGAGATCCGACCTGGGAATGTCTTGATTATTCGACCTACCGATTTAGGAGGTGCGTATGGAATTCCACGTTCCGCGATCCAACCCTATGTTCCAACACCTAAGCCGCCAGGCAGGAGGTAATGATGAGTTTAAGTGATAAAACTGTTGATTTTTCAGGGGCACTTGCAATTGCCTCAACGGATGCGCCGGATGATTATCCGGACTGGGGAAGCACCACATATGCAAGCAATATGGAAGATCTCAAAGACTTATGGGCAGAGATCCGTGCAACCCTGAAAAAGGACTTAGATAAGGTGCCGTTTATTGACGCCAAACTACAAGAGGCGTTTTTCGCCTTTGATTCAGGGGAGAAGGAAAAAGGGCGCAAGGCGATCCTTGCTATTTATAACCTGGAAGTAAAGAAGCTTCGTTAAAAATTTCTATTCCTAAAAGTAGTCGGGGACTTTTCGGATAATCTGACTCGATCTAGGCTGTCAAGACGGGCCTGGATCCCGGGGTAAGATACCGCCATTCGTACATGATCTCAGCCTTGGTTGTGCCTAAGGAAGCACTGATTTATTCATCTGGCACCGTTCCCTGCTGCGGTTCGACCTGAGACAATAACGGTATCGCCACCCTCCGCCATCGACCATGCAAAAGAGCTTCTCCGACCTTGAATACGCCGCCAAGAAGAAACTGACGCGGCGCGACCGCTTCCTGGCCGAGATCGACAGCGTAACGCCGTGGGGCAAGTTGCATAAAGCCGTCGAGCCGTTCTATCCGAAGGTCGAAGGCGCCGGCCGGCCACCGATCGCACTGGCGCGCATGCTGCGCATGTACGTGGCCCAGCAATGCTTTGGTTTGTCGGACGAAGGTATCGAAGACGCGATCTATGACAGCCAGTCCATTCGTGCTTTCGTCGGCATCGACTTGGGCCGCGAATCGGCACCGGACGCGACGACCCTGCTGAAGTTCCGCCACCTGCTTGAGGCCAACAACCTAACGCGCCAGATCTTCGACATGATCAACGGGCATTTGGCCGAGAAAGGCTTGATGATGCGCGAAGGCACCATCGTCGACGCCACGCTGATCGCCGCGCCACCGTCGACCAAGAACAAGGACGGCAAACGTGATCCGGAAATGCACCAGTCGAAGAAAGGCAACGACTGGCACTTTGGCATGAAGGCCCACATCGGCGTCGATGCCACTTCTGGCCTGGTGCATACGGTCATCGGCACGGCCGGCAATGTCGCCGATGTGACACAGGCGCACGCACTGCTGCACGGCGACGAGACCGCCGCGCTCGGCGACGCCGGCTATCAGGGCGTGGAAAAACGGCCCGAAAACATCGGCAAGTCGGTGACATGGCACGTGGCCATGAAGCGCTCCAAACGCAAGGCGCTGCCCAATAACAAACTGGGGCGCCTGACAGAAAAGTTGGAGCATCTGAAGGCCAGCGTGCGGGCAAAAGTCGAGCATCCGTTTCATGTCATCAAGAACCTGTTCCGTCATCGTAAGACGCGCTATCGCGGTTTGGCCAAGAACACTGCACAGCTTTTTACCTTGTTCGCCTTTGCCAACTTGGTACTGGCCGGGAGACGTTTTACGATCACCGAATCCCGTAATCCGTCTTGATTGCAGAAAGACGCGAAGCATCGCGTCAACTTGAACGAAAAATGGGCTTGAACGGCTCATCGGTCGCTCATTTGGCGCGCCAACCTCGCCAGAAAACCGAATTGATCAGCGCTTCCCTAAGTACAGCACAGAGGTTTTTAGTTTGGACATGGCTGAGGCCGAGTCGGAATGGTGGACCTCGCTCGCTTCGGAATCGACCATTATGTAAGTTATAACGCCAACGGTACTGGACAACTAATCAAATGGAAGTGATTCTTGGCGGGCCGATTGGATACGGCGAGGTTATCCCTGGCACAGTTGCGGTTGAAGGGAAGGAGTTCGTCTATTTTTCCGACGATGGAAAAAATACAGCTCGCAAACAGTTCAACACACTGACTCAGTACACGAATCCACCGCATGCGAAGCATGGGGGCGTCGTGTCGCAGGGGTGCAGTATTGCATTGCCAGATGGTTCTATTTTCTATGCTGTTTCTTACCACGGTGACCTTGAAGGTTGGGGCAAGGATATCGAGGAAGGTGCGAAGGCTCTTCATGTAAGCTTAGCCAAGATTGAGAATGGTGCATTTGTTATTTCTGACGGAAGAAGATTCGCCCTTGAGGATTGCAAAGCAACGTTTGCGTAAGGCGCAGGATGCCTGTCCTGAACAGGGCAGGCAGGCGGTCGTACAGCGCCCGGCATGCCGCCGGTTGCTGTGCCGCCGCCGTGCGGCGGTGTAGCACACCCGATAATTCCCCCTTTTTTTAGCGCACTCAAAAAATACGGAATTACCAATTGTGCTTTTCCTAAAGAATGTTTTAAATATTTAAGTCTATAAAATTGTACGTCACAGCAACAATTTTGTTGCCAAGTATGATATTGTTTTAATCTACTTAAATTTTCTTCGTGCCTTTGTGCGCGGGTATTGATTGCGCACATATGGACTTGATGGCTATAGCCGGCAACGGTATGCAACACGACTTGCAGCGACTGGAAACGATCAGCCAGAACGTGGCGAATGTGCTGACGCCTGCTTATAAAAGACAGATGGTGGTCGGCTCCGCGTTTGCTGCGCATATGCAGGGCACGTTGGAGCAAGGCGCTGCCGCCCCATCTATTCTTCCTTCTTCCCTGACTATCGACCCTTCCGCCGGTTCTTTACGCTACACCGCCAATACGCAGGATGTGGCGATAGAAGGCGCTGCCTTTTTTGAAGTGGAAAGTCGTTCCGGCCCGCAGTACACGCGGCAGGGCGCATTGCGCGTGGATGTGACTGGCCGCCTGGTGGGCGCACACGATCTGCCGCTGGCCGGCGCCACTGGCGACATTATTCTTACTCCCGAGCCTTTTAGTATCGATGCGAATGGCGATGTGCGCCAGGGAGAGCGTATTACCGGGCGATTAAAGCTCGTGCATTTCGCCAATCCGGAAGCGCTGGTGCCTGTCGGCGGTGGTTTGTATGCGCAGGGAAATGCGCATCTGGCGGAACGCGATATGAGCAGCAAGGTGCGCGCCGGATTTCAGGAAGCATCGAATGTCAATTCCGCTCAGGAGATGGTGCGCCTGACGGAAACCGTACGTCATTTCGAAGCGCTGCAAAAAATCATGCAGGGTTATGACGATGTGCTGGAAAAAACGATACGCAAGCTTGGGGAGTTTTAACGCAGCATGAACGATTCGCTCTATATCGCCGCCACTGGCATGCACATGCAGCAAAAAAGTGTCGACACCATCGCCAATAACTTGGCGAATGTGAATACGCCTGGTTTTAAAAAGGGGCGCGTCAGTTTTGAAGACATGGTCAGCCGCGAGGTGTCGCGTGCGGCGCGCGGCGATGATGTGCAGGCTGGGCAGAACCTGTGGCAAGGACGCGGTGTCGGTATCTTTTCGCTATCCCAGGTATTTACTGCCGGCGACTTGAAGAAGACTGACTCGGCCATGGATGTCGCCATCAAGGGCGAGGGTTTTTTCGAGGTGGTCGACGTCGATGGTACCCCTGCTTATAGCCGCGGCGGGACCTTGTCGGTCGATAAGAACGGTTTTCTGGCCACTGCCGATGGTCACGTATTCAAACCGGCGATCCATGTGGGTACCGATGCGAGGGAAGTTACTTTGAGCACCGATGGCCGTGTGATGGTGAGCCGCGACAAAGGCGAGGCAAGCGAAGCGGGGCGTATCGAGCTGGCACGGTTTTCCGACACGACCGGCCTGCTGTCGCTGGGCGGTAACTTGTACAAACCGTCGGTACGTTCCGGCGATGCGATCTACGGCAAGCCGGGCGACGATGGAATGGGAACCGTGGCGCAAGGTTTCGTCGAGTCGTCGAACGTCAAGCTGATTGAGGAAATGGTCGACCTGATGGTGGCGCAACGCGCTTACGAAAGCAGCGTGAAAGTAATCCAGGCATCCGATGAAATGCTGGGCATGAGCAACAATCTGCGGAAATAAGCCATGGCTGCCGCGCGTTGCATGCACCGCTGGCTGGCCTGCGTGCCGCTTGCCGTGCTGGGTATCGCGGCCCATGCCTCGACTGTAAAAATTGATTTGCGCGACGAAGTCTTGCTGAGCAGCCCGCGCATGGTGTTGTCGGATCTTGCCAAGATCGATGCGGGTGACGTGCGGCTGACACAGCTCATTGCCGCGCTGCCGGTGGGCCGCGCACCTCTGGCTGGACATGTCGACCGGCGCAGCCGTGCTGAACTGGAAGTGGCTTTGCGTGGGCAGCAGTTTCCATTGGGGCAGCGTATCGAATGGCAGGGCGCGCGCAGCGTGACGATACGCCGTGAAAGCCGCGCGCTGGACCCGGCCTTGCCGCTGGCCGAGGCGGTCAGGCATGTGTCGGCAGTGTTCGGCCCACAGTATGCGGCGCTGGAATTGAGCCTGGCGACGCCGCTGGCGGAGCTGGCCTTGCCACCCGGCCAGGTGGAATGCCGGGCGCGTGCCATCGAGAACCATCCCTTGCGGGCACGGCTGCCCGTATGGGTCGACGTATTCGTCGATGGCGCCTTGTACCGCTCGGTGGTGGTGACCTTGGCGGTCGTGGCGCGGCAAGAGGTATATGTAGCGCGCCGCGCGCTGGCCGAGGGCGACACGGTGACGGCGCAGGACGTGGTGCTAGGCGTGCGCGATGTGGCTGGCCTGGCGGATGTGGCAATGAAGCCGGAGGCGCTGGCCGGCGCACCGCGTTTGCGGGGGGCACTGGCGCAGGGACAGGTCTTGACTGTCCGGCAAGTGGTGCCGGCCGGCATGGTCATGCGTGGCGACAGGGTGGCGGTAGCGGTCAGGAATCACGGAATTTTGCTGGAAACAGTAGCGGTGGCGCAAGCGGATGGACAGCTCGGACAAATGGTGCCTGTCAAAATGCAGCAGAGTAGCGAGGCGGTCAGTGCAAAAGTCATCGCGCCGGGCCAGGTGCGAATCGATGGAAGGTAGGCAATGCGTTACTTGAAAATTGTAGGCTACTTGGCGATGCTGGCAGGCATGGCGTGCGCGCACGCGGACAGTCTGTATCAGCCTGGCAGCTACCAATCGCTGACTTCGGATTTGCGGCCGCGCCGGGCTGGCGACCTGATTACCGTGATGGTGTATGAAAATGCCAGCGCCACCAGCACTGCCAATACCAGCGCCGGGCGCGATGCCGGCGTGGGTCTCGATATCCAGCGCCCTGGCCGCGGATATGCCGCTGGCATCAATGCGAATAACCAGATGGATGGACGTGGCCGCACGGCGCGCGAAGGCCGCGTACTGGCGCAAATTACGGTCAGCGTGCGCGAAGTGCTGGCTGGCGGCGACCTGATCGTCGCCGGTGAACAAATATTGAATGTGAATAACGAGCAGCAGACGATCAAGGTGGAGGGCCGCATACGCCCGCAGGACGTGTCCGATGCGAACGTGGTCTTGTCGACCCGCATCGCCGATGCGAAGATCAGCTACGCCGGCCAGGGAGACCTGGCTGACTCTCAGCGCCCGGCCTGGTGGCAGCGTTTCCTGACCTTCTTCGGATTGTAACCATGATCAAACATCTATTGCGCGCCAGCCTTCTGGCGGCGTTGCTGTGCAGCGGCTGGTGCCAGGCCGAGGTGATACGCATCAAGGACCTCGGCAAGATGGCGGGCTGGCGCGATAATGCGCTGACCGGTTATGGCATCGTGACAGGCTTGGCCGGCACGGGGGACTCCAGCCGCAACAAGGCGACGCGCCAGTCGATCGCCAATATGCTGTCGCGCTTCGACATGAGTATCGTGGCTGATGACGTGCAGAGCCGCAACGTCGCCGCGGTCATGGTCACTGCCACGCTGTCGCCATTCGCCCGTGCCGGCGAAACGCTCGACGTGACTATTACTTCGATCGGCGACGCGCGCAGCCTGGTTGGCGGCGCGCTAATGCTGGCGCCGTTAAAGGGGCCGGATGGCCGTATTTATGCGTTGGCGCAAGGCCCCGTATCGGTCGGCGGCTATAAGTACGACATGAACGGCAACGTCGTGCAGAAAAATCATCCGACCGTCGCGTCGGTGCCTGGCGGCGCCGTCGTCGAGGTTGGCGTGCCGGCCGACGTTACGTATGCTGGCCAGAGCGTCACCTTTGTCCTGGCCGAGCCGGACTATACGACTGCCACTCGGGTCGCCAGTGCCATCAACAGGGCACTGGGCGCGGACCTGGCGGTGGCGCAGGATGCAGCAGGCATCGAGGTGCGCATACCCGAGGCACGGCGCAGCCGCGTTACCGATTTCCTGACAGCATTGGAAAACGTCACGGTCGAGCCGGACAGACGCGCTCGCGTTGTGATCAACGAGCGTACGGGGACCGTGGTATCGGGCGGCGACGTGCGCATTTCCAAGGTCGTGGTGTCGCATGGCGAGCTGAAGGTCACCATCCTCACCGACAATTCGGTATCCCAGCCATTGCTGGTGAGCCGCGTCGGCGACGGCGTGCGCAGCATGCGCATCGCTAACAGCCGGGTCGATGTGGAAGAACGGGGTGAAACGGGTTACGTGGCGGCGACCAGCAATACGGTGGCCGACCTAGTGCAGTCGCTGGCGCGCCTGAAGACGAATACACGCGACATGATTTCGATCCTGCGTGCCGTCAAAGCTGCCGGTGCACTGCATGCGGAGCTGGTGGTGCAATAACAAACGGGTGCCGGCGCCAGTCGATGGCGTCGGAGGTAGTCATGAATATTGAAGCAGGAGCGTGGTTCCATGGTATCCCTTATCGATAGCAGCACGACTGGCTTATTGAGTCTGGCATTGGACGCGGCAGGCATGCGGCAGCAGGCGATCGCACAAAATATCGCCAACGCGAATACGCCTGGATATCAGCGCCTGGTGGTCAGTTTCGAAGACCGGCTGGCCGAATTGTCCCGTAGCACGGGTGGTGCACCACCATCGCTGGCCAGTCTCGGTGATTTTCGGCCGGCGTTTGAGCTGGCGGGGAACGGCGAGCCGGTGGCGCTCGACATGGAAGTGGCGGCATTATCGGAAAACACCTTGCATCAGCAAGCTTTGCTGAAGGCATTGAACAAACACTTTGCGCTGCTAGGCAGTGCGATCAATGAGGGTAAACGCTGATGGACTATAACGCGGCATTCCAGATCAGCGCCAGTGGCATGCGGGTTGAAAAACTACGGCTCGACGTGACGGCAGCCAATATCGCCAACATGCACAATGCGGCACCGTCGGTGGCGCAGTTGTACCGGCCGATGCAGGTTCTGGCACAACAGACGCCAATGGCGTTCAGCCAGCAGTTCGGTGCGCTATATGCGGCCGGGCAGGGGGGCGTGCAAGTGGCTTCGGTCGAACCGCAAGCGGTGCAGCCGCGCATGGTGTACGAACCGGGTCATCCCTATGCCGATACCAAGGGCTTCGTGGCGTATCCGGGCGTCAATCATACGGCCGAGATGGTGAACCTGAATACGGCATTGCGTGCGTATGAAGCCAATGTGGTGGCCATGAACGCAGCCAAGACCATGGCCGCCCGCACACTTGAAATTGGAGGCCAGTAATGGTGATCGAATCGATAGCGGCAGCCGCGCTGGCCCAGCCCGGAGTGGCGCCTGTGAGCGTGCAGCCTCCCGCCGTAGGTTTCGGCCAGTGGTTTGCTGCAGAGCTCAAGTCGGTGAACACGAGCCTGGGGCTGGCTGATACGGACGTAAAAAAGTTGGCAGCGGGGGAAACCCAGAGCCTGCACGAGGTGATGATCCATCTCGAGGAGGCGAAGTTGTCGTTTCAGTTATTGGCGCAGGTGAGAAATCGTTTGCTGGACGCGTATCAAGAAGTAATGCGGATGCAGGTATAGGAGCAAGACGGTGACATCATTAGTACAAGCATGGCAGCGCCTGGCAATGCAGGCGCGCATCGGCATCATTGCCGGCATCGTCCTGATCGCCGGCCTGGTGATCAGCCTGGGGTTCTGGGCATACCGCGCCGATTATCAAGTGCTGTTTTCCGACGTGGCGCCGGCCGATGCCGCGGCGATGACCGCCGAACTCGATCGCATGAAAACGCCCTATCAACTGACCGATGGCGGCAATACCATCCTGGTACCGAAAGATCTCGTCTATAAAACCCGCCTCAAGTTGATGGGCAAGGAAATGCCATTGCATGGCGCGGTAGGTTTTGAAGTATTTAATAATGCCGATTTTGGCATGACCGAGTTTGTACAGAAGGTGAATTATCTGCGTGCGATTCAGGGCGAATTGACACGCACTATACTCTCCATCGAAGAAATTCAGGCCGCACGCGTGCACCTGGCGCTGCCGGAACAGGGACTGTTCAAGAAGGCCGTCACCAAGCCGAAGGCTTCGGTGACGCTGACCATGAAGGCCGGCCGTGTGCTTGGCGCAGCGCAGGTGGCAGGTATACAGCGGCTGGTCGCGGCATCCGTGCCCGATATTGTCAGCGATGATGTCACCGTGCTGAACCAGCATGGCGTGGCGCTGACGCGCATCGCGCAGGCGGACGGTGGCGAACAGGGCGTTTCGCAGCTCGATTCCAAGCGCAGCACGGAAGAATATCTGGTCAAGAAAGTGACCCAGGTGCTGGACCGCACCTTCGGTGCTGGCGAGACAGTAGCCAGCGTCGACGTCGTGCTCAATCTCGATCAGAGCAAGATCACGACGGAGGAAGTCTTGCCGGCCAGAGGGCTGGCGGCCGACGCCCAGCCTGCCGGCGTGATGGTACGCGACCGCCAGACCAGCCGCGAAGGCAATAGCGCACTGGCGACTGCGGAGCAAAAAGGGCAGGGTGTAGGCGGTAGTAGCAGCGAGTCCGACTACCAGGTCGGACGTCGTGTTGAGCAGCTGGTGCCGGCCAGTGGCGCCGTCAAGCGCATGACCGTGGCTGTGCTGGTGAAGCAGCCATTGAACGATGCCCAGTTGGAGCACCTGAAAGAAGTGGTCACGCTGGCCATTGGCTTCAACAGTCAGCGCGGTGACGCTGTGGTGGTGTATTCGATGGATAAATTCGCCCTTGCCGCCGAACGTGCGCCAGCAGTGGCGGCGCCTTCCGCCGATGTGCCACTGCAAGCGGCGCCGGTGACTGTCGCCACTACGCTGCAGTGGCCGGTAGCGGCCGTGCTGCTGGCTATATTGGCTGTGCTGGCCCTGGCATGCACGCTGTATCTGCTGTTCAAGCGCCGTAACCGCCGCCGCGCTGAAAAGCGGCTGGATCCCATCGCCCGGCAGCAATTGCTCAACGAGGTCAAGCAATGGATCGCCACCCCTGCGGGCGGCACCCTGTATGGAGAACGCAAGTGAGCGGGTATCGCCAGGCGGCCATCGCGCTGCATGCCGTCGGTGCTGCCGACCGACGGCTGATCCTGGCCGAACTGCCGACGGCCGACCGCATCACCTTGACCGGCTATTTACGCGAGTTGAAGGAGCTGGGGTTCGATGGTGCGGATGCGGATGAGGTGCTGTCGACACCTGTTGCTCCACCGCCAGCGGTCACTTCGCTTGACCGTATTATTGCTGCTACTCCCGAGACCATGTTTGCTATTTTTCAGTATGAACCGGCATCCCTGGTGGCGCAGTTCCTCGCACTGCAGGATTGGCCCTGGGCACCAGCGATGCTCGATCTGTTTCCTGCGCTGCAGCGCGAACGCATCCGCGCAGCGCGTCCCTCTCAGGTACCCGATGTGCCGGCGCGCCGGCGTTTCGTGTTCGATGCGGTGTTCGCACGTGTTGATGGCGCAGCTTGCCAGCCTTCACAAATGCGGCATGCCACTCCTTTAGTATCGTTATTGCGCAAAATGACATCATGGACCCGATAATCCGCGCGGCTACAGTGTCGTCCGTGCCGCGGCAGTTGCGCGGTGCGGTAAAGCGTGTCGAGGCGGCCCAGGCTGTGCCACTCGCTGCGCAGATTGCGAAAAATGTTTTGTCTCCACCAGTAGCGCCGGTGCCTGCACCGGTTCTTCCTCTAGTATCGGCTGAAGAGCGCCAGGCCTTTGATGGTGCGGTCAAGGAAGTGGCTGAGCTGAAGGCGCAATTGTTGCTCAGCAAGAAGAAACTCGATGAGGACGCGGCTGCAGTGCTGAAGGACGCGGAGCGCCGGGGCCTGGCGCAGGGGATGGAAAAGGGCGAGCGCGAGGCGTTGGCGCTGGTGGCACGTCAAATCGAAGTGCTGGCATCGCTGGCCGATGCCGTGGAAACGTCGCGCGCTCATGCTCTCGGGCAGGCAGAAGACATGCTGGTGGAAATCGCCCACGCGGCAGTGTGCCGCATGGTCGGTGCCACTGCTGCAAGCCGGGACACGCTGCTGGACATGGTACGCGCCATTGCGCGCGATGAACATGCTGCCAAACAATTGCACATACGCATGCATCCGCAAGACCTGGCTACGCTGCAGGACGACGACATGCAGCTCGACGCCCGCATTACCTTGCAGGCCGATAGTGCGGTGAAAATTGGCGGCTGCACGGTCGACAGCGATAAAGGCACGCTCGATGCACGCCTGGAAACCCAGCTATCCCGTCTTGGCGAGGCTTTGCTGGCTGTGAGGAACGGTGGTACGGCATGATGCGGGCTTACCTGGACGCCGTGCATCATGCCGAGTTGACTTGCCGCTCAGGGCATGTGCTGAGCATCTCCGGCCAAAGTATCGAAGCGCAGGGGCCAGATGTCAGCATCGGTGAAGTGTGCGAAGTGAGCCTGGCTCAGACGTCAGGCAAGCTGCTCGCCGAAGTGGTCGGCATGCGTCCCGGACGTGTCATCCTGATGCCCTATGGCGACTTGCGCGGTATTGCCGCCGGCAGCCGCGTCGAGGCCGTGCGCCAGGCACCTGGCATTCCGGTTGGAGCCAGCTTGCTGGGACGGGTCATCGACGCCTTTGGCGTGCCAATAGACGGCGGGGCGCCACTCGCATTGCAAAAAACGCGCAGTCTGCATGCCGCCCCGATCAATCCGCTGAGCCGGCCGCGCATCAAGGATTTGATGCACACGGGAGTACGTGCCATCGATACGATGCTGCCACTGGGGCGCGGCCAGCGCATGGGTATTTTTGCTGGCAGCGGCGTTGGCAAGAGCACCTTGCTGGGCATGCTGGCACGCGACGTCCAGGCTGATGTGAACGTAATTGCACTGATCGGTGAACGTGGGCGAGAAGTCCGCGAATTCGTGGAAAAGCAGCTGGGCCCCAAGGGGCTGGAGCGTAGTGTCGTGGTGGTGGCGACGTCGGACCAGCCTGCGCTGGTACGTACCCGTGCCGCGTACGCCGCGACCGCCATTGCCGAGCATTTTCGTGAGGAAGGGCGGCAGGTGCTGCTGATGATGGACTCGATTACCCGTTTTGCCATGGCACGGCGTGAAATCGGTCTTGCTGCGGGTGAACCGCCAACCGCGCGTGGATATACGCCGTCGGTCTTTTCCGACATTCCGGCCCTGTGCGAGCGCTGCGGCACAACCGATTCCGGTGGCGCCATCACTGCCCTGTACACAGTGCTGGTGGAAGGCGACGATTTCAACGAGCCCATTTCAGACATCGTGCGGGCCACACTGGACGGCCATATCATGCTGTCGCGCGAACTGGCACATGAAGGACATTTTCCATCGATCGATGTTTTGCAAAGCACCAGCCGCCTGGCTTCGGAGCTGGTGGGGCGCGAAGATCAGGACCTGATGCTGGCCGTGGTGGAAGTACTGTCCACTTACCAGCGTAACCGGCAGATGGTCGATATGGGGGCTTACCGCAGTGGCAGCAATGCGGCGATCGACCGCGCCATCGCCTTGCATCCGGCGATTATTCAGGTGTTGCGCCAGCCGGTACAGGAATCGACGACACGCGCTGAGGCCATGGTGCGCTTGCGGGCGGCACTCGTGGCAGGGAGCGGTACGTAATGGGCAGCGACCGCCGGTTCCAGTATGCCTTGCAGCCCATGCTGCTGACACGCCAATGGGAACTCGACCGCCTGCGCTCGGAGCTCGGCGAGATGAATACGGCATGGGCCGCACAAGACGCCTCGGTGAAGGCCCTGTTGCAACGTCAACAGGCATCGATGCAGGAGTGGGGCGGCCTCGAAGGCGCGACAGGACCGCTATCGGTGGACCGGTTTGTCATGCTGGCGCGCCATATCGACGATTGTGGCCTGCAGGCCAGGCGCGCGCAAGAGGCGCTCGACGCCCTGACGCAGCGTCGCGACGAACTGACGGACCGCCTGCATCTGGCGCAGCGGGCGTTGGATGCAGTACAGGAGCACCGGGGAAAAATGCAGTTGCGATTCTTGCAGGACCGGGTCAGTCTTGATTTCAAGGCCGCCGATGATCAATGGGGAATGTCGCGAGCGACGGGGCCAGCATATGACAGTGAATCTTGAACCGCTCGATGGCCATACGCCATCGTCCCGCAAACCATTTGCGCAACAGCAGGGCCACCAGGAGCGCTGGCTGTTTGAACTGGAAACGGCACTGCTGGAGCAAGGCGTGAAGAAAAATGCTCAGCGTCCGGCTGCCGATACGGGAGAGGGCGGGGGCGCGCCGCAGCCGGCAGTCAAGCAGACTGCCGCACCGCTTCCGTTGCGCGCTGATGCAGGGGGGCTGAATGGCAGCACGCTGCCAGCGCCTGCCTTGCCCGGTGTATTGCCAGGCGGCTATGCCGGGTACGGCGTAGCTGTTGCTGCGGAAGCAGGCGCACTGCCGCGCGTCGCTATTTTTGGCACGGTTGCCAACGATGCCCCAGGCCGTGCAGTGGCTGTTATGGTGCCCGTCGATGGCGACAGTGGCGGTGCGGTGCGCACGCAACCCTTGGCGTTGTCGGCCGGCTTTAGCGCTAGCTCCACTGCAAGTTTGGGCGCAGAACAAATGCAGGAGGCGGGGGAGGAGACGGAGACGGCCAGTATGCCGTCAACGCAGCTGACGCAGGAAGACGCGCCAGATTACGCATTGCGGCAAATTCATCTGTACCGTGAAAGCGGCGGTGTGCATGCATGGATACGCGATGCGTCGTTGAGTGCAGTTCAGGAACGGCTGGTGGCGCAGGCCATGCTGCTGGAGCTACATGGCACCGGCACGCGTATGACGGCGCTGACTGTGAATGGAAAAGAGTTACTCGTCAAGCAGAAAGCCTACGCAGGCGCTGACTGCTTTGTTGCCGAGCCCATACTTTCTGGCAGTGCCGGAATTCCACTAATGACAAAGGATGCACTCTGATGGCCGTTAATCCCATTTCTGCAGCAAGCGCGAACCAGCCGGCCCAGTCCAGCAATATCGCCATTCAGGATTTTCTGAAGATCCTGACTGCGCAGCTGAACAGCCAGGATCCACTCAAGCCGGTCGATAACCAGGAGTTCGTAGCGCAGATTGCGCAATTCGCATCGCTGGAGCAAAGCCGTCAGCTCAACGCCAAGATTGATGAGCTCCTGTCGGTGCAGTCCTCGCTGCAATCGGTTGGCCTGCTGGGCAAGACGGTGGATATCAACCAGGGCGGTGGCGTGGTCACGGGCAAGGTGACGGCGCTCGATTTCGCCTCCGGCCAGCCGTTGCTGACGCTGCAGACCTCGTCCGGGGCATTCCAGGACAAGATTACGTTGTCACAACTTACGAATGTCCGTTAAAGGAAAACACCATGCTTGATACGTTGTTGATCGGCACTTCCGGGCTGCTGGGCTATTCGCAGGGATTGCGCGTAGTGGGAAACAACCTGGCCAATGTCAATACGCCGGGCTTCAAGAGCTCGCAGCCGCAGTTTTCTGACCTGTTCGACAAGGGCAGCAGCACTGCGCACGCAAAGGACGGCGGGGGGGGCGGATCGCGTGGCGTCGGCTTGAATACCTTGGGCGCGCAGATCAACTTCAAGACGGGCATTGATCAGGGTACGGGCAATCCACTTGATGTGAAGATTGACGGAAATGGCATGTTTGTTATCCGCCGCGAGGACAAACTGCTGTACTCCCGTGCCGGCGATTTCCAGTTCAATGCTCAGGATATTCTCGTCAATACCAGTGGCGACCATGTCCAGGCTCTCGACAGCAGCGGCAAGCTCGGTGATGTCCAGCTTGGGACACTGACGCGCAATCCACCCAAGGCAACGAGCACGATCAAAATCAGCGGCAACCTGACCAGTACCGTGGCCACGCCCGCCATCGATGCGACAATGACCGGATTGAACATCATCGATGCTGCCGGAGCTAGTCATACCGTCAATCTGATCTTCAAGGATCAGGGCGGTGGAAATTTCAAAGTCACCGTCAACGATGTCGCGACAGGAACGGCAGTCGGCACAGGCGAGCTGAAATTCAATTCCGGTTTCCTGCTGCCTGGATTCGATGTGGTGACCTTTGCATATAGTTCAGCCACCGTGCCGGCCTTCGACGTCAAGCTCGACTTTACCAGCAACGTGAACTCCTTTCCCACCCCCAGTAGTCTGAGCCTGGTGTCCCAGGATGGCTACTTGGCGGGCAGCATGACTGAACAGGGAATAGGCGCCGACGGCACGCTATCGATTCGCTATTCCAATAATCAGACGGCGAAAGGTCCGCGCCTGGCGTTGGCCAATTTTCATGCCTTGGGTGACTTGGTACAGGTTGGCGGTGGTGCATTTTCCGCCGCGGCGCAACTCCCGGTCCAGTACGGCTATGCCGGCGTCGATGCCTATGGCAAGCTCGCGCCGGGCCACCGTGAAGGCTCCAACGTTGATCTTGCCGAGGAATTCAGTAATTTGATCCTGATGCAACGCGGCTACCAGGCGTCGTCCCACGTGATCAGCACGGCAAATGACATGATCCAGGAATTGTTCGACATGAAAGGGCGCCGTTGATGCAAGTGCAGCCGTATTTGCTGGTATCCGATACTGTGCTGGACGCAGTAGCTGGGCCCTTGCGTCGTGTGGCAGAGGACTGGTGTACTGCGTGGGGTATACCAACATCCAGTATGGACTTCGATTGCAAGCGCGCCTGGGAAGCGCAAGCTGTCTGCCCCGACGCCTCGTGGCGTGCCGTGCACAGCCGCGGCGACGAGACCTGGTGGTGCGCCTGTACACCTGAGTGGAACTTGCAGCTACGTCACGCGATGTTTCCACTTGGTGTGGCGGAGCCTTTGCAAGCGTCGCCAACCGGGATGGCGGACGAAGCTGCCGATGCGGCCAGCGAGGCCTTGTTCGAGTCGTTGAGTGGTATAGCGCAGGGCGGTACGCCACTGGCACCGCCAGCAGAAGCCTGGTTGCGCGGAGCAGGTGTGGTGGCGTTAAGGCTTGGTCTTGGCAAGCAAAGTATGTATGTGATTGTTAGCCAGGCGGCCGTATCGCGTATCACACAGCAGATGGGACACGCAGCCGGACGCCTGGCGCCGCTTGCCGCCGTGAACTACCTGCACGCCTTGCGTAACATCCCTCTGAGTTTGCCGCTGGAAATCGGCCGTGCCGAGGTAGGGCTTGGCAGCCTGATGTTGCTTGGGGTCGGCGACGTGATCCGGCTCGATACGCTGGCGGACCGGCCGCTGACAGTCATGGGCCCGGGAGGGGACGCATTGTTCGATGCATACCTCGGTCTCGCGGACCAAAAAGTGGCGCTTGAAGTTGTTCGGCGTGATTAACAATGTGCATGAATGAGCATGGAGTAGTGGAATGAGCAGTACATCAAACAGTAATGGCACCGCCGTAGCGCAAGCCCAGGTCGTGGAATTATCCGAATTCAAGGAGCCGTCCCCGGCAGGGCCGGCTATTTTCGCCGGGAACCTGGGATTGCTCGATAGCGTTAAGGTGAACTTGAACGTCATGGTCGGGGAAGTCCAGACCACGGTTGGCGAATTGATGGAGCTGAAGGAAGCTTCGGTGCTGAAGACGGACCGCAAGGCGGATTATCCGATCGATATCGTCGTGAATGGTAATGTCGTCGCGCGCGGCCAGCTTGTGGTGGTGGATGACCATTTTGGCGTTCGCATCAGTGAGCTGGCAAAGGTTGCCCACGCATGAGACGGGGCATCATCGTAGCGCTGGCGTGCTCATGGTATGGGGGGGCGGCGCAGGCGACGCAGACGATTCCCTTCAAACGCGATGCCGAGACAGCCAGCCTGGCTGGCTCGGGTGGGATGGCAGTGTTGCTGGTCTCGCTGCTGGCAATTGGCGCGGTGGTGTTGGTTCGCAAGCGCCTGAAGCTGAGCATGCGGGCGAAGGGTGCACCGGCGCTGCTGCGTGTACTGGAAACGCGCCGTTTGGGGCCTCGTTCGCTGATTTCCGTGGTCGAATTCGGTGGCAAGCAGCATTTGCTCGCGCAAGGTGAGCATGGCATCACATGTATCGATACGATCGTGGTGGATGCACCACTTGGCGGCCGGGAGGTTAGTGATGCGCCTTAAGTTGCGTCAGTGCCTCTTGCTGGGAATTCTATTGGGCGCTGTCTGTGGCGGGATGGCGACGGCATGGGCTGGTGGCGTGGCGGAACCGGCGCTTGTGCTGCCGGGCTTGCAGGTACGCCTGGCCGAAGGGGGAGGCACCCCGGCCGATGTCTCTTCAGCAATCAAGATTTTACTTGGCTTGACGGTACTGAGCCTGGCGCCAGCGATCCTGATGTCGATGACCTCGTTCATCCGTATCGTGATTGTCCTGTCCATGTTGCGTCACGCATTGGGCATGCCGGAAACGCCGCCCAATACCGTGATTATCAGTCTGGCGCTGTTCTTGACTTTTTTCACCATGTCGCCAGCCTTGCAGGAGGTCAATAGCAGGGCGCTGCAGCCGTACATCGCTGGCACGCTCAGCACCGAGGCCGCCGCCGGGCGTGCCGTGTTGCCATTGCGCGAGTTCATGGTGCGCCAGACGCGTGAGCAGGACCTGGCGCTGATGGTCGAGCTATCCAAGGCTGAGGCGCCCAAGGTGATCGACGATATCAGCATGGTGCAGCTGATTCCGGCGTTCATGCTGTCGGAATTGCGTTCGGCATTCCAGATCGGCTTTGTGATTTTTCTGCCGTTTCTGCTGATCGACCTGATCGTATCGAGCGCGCTGATGTCACTTGGCATGATGATGGTGCCGCCTGCTTCGATCTCGCTGCCGCTCAAGATTCTGATGTTCGTACTGATTGATGGCTGGAATCTGGTCGTACGTGCGTTGTTGGGCACTTTTTCCTAGGACGCTGCGTGGACTGCGCCCTGCAACCGGAGGTGGTCGCCAGCAATGCTGACATGGCGCTGTTGTGGCGTAGGTTCCAGGATAGTCGCGATGGTGAGCTGCGCAACCGCATCGTGGCGCATTATTTGCGCTTTGCACGCATCATGGCAGCCAAGCTGTACGCGGGGCGCCATGATGTTAATGCCGAGTTTGCAGACTACGTGCAATACGCACGTCTTGGGCTGTTGGAAGCGGTCGACCGATTTGATAGTGCGCGTGGCGTCAAGTTTGAAACATTTGCCGCAAAACGCATCAACGGCGCGGTACTGGATGGTTTGCGATCGTTCAGCGAGGTGCAGGAGCAGATCGTAGCGCGCAAACGCATTGTTGCCGATCGCGTCGAGACACTGCGCGGCACCGCGCCATATCCGGCCGATCCTGCTGCGTTGTTTGCGCAGCTTGCCGAAATGGCGATCGGATTGGCCGTGGGGTTTGCACTCGATGATACTGGCATGTATTCTGATACTGGCACCCATTATCAGGACAATACGTATCATGGCATTGAGCTGATGCAGTTAAAAGAGAGCATTCAAGTGGCGCTGGTCCAATTGCAGGGCAAGCAGCGCCAAGTGATTACGTATCATTATCTGCAGCAAGTTGCTTTCGAGGAAATTGCACAGATACTTGGTGTGTCGCGCGGGCGGGTGGCGCAAATACACAAGGAGGCCCTGGGGAATCTGCGCGAGGCCTTGCGAAAGCGTGATGGCCTGGATTTATATTGTTAGCGTCGGCATTGCCCTATTACTTGTACGTGAAAAAATAAACTTGAATCGGATTCCATTATGACTAGTGCGACCTTGTCCATGCTTGACCAAGCCGAATTGCTGCAACTGGCCTTGAATGCCAGCGCTGCCGGTGATTCGGGCGCTGCGATTGGCTATCTGAAAGAAGCCGTCTTGCGCCCCGATGGCAGCGCCGCCGCGCATTACATGCTGGGTGCCGAATACGCGCAAATTAAGATGTATACGAGGGCTATTGACGAAATGGAAGCTGCGCTGGCCCTGGATCCTGCTCTGTCTGTGGCACGGCTACAACTCGGCTTGCTGTGGCTGGCGGGAAATGACAGCGCCCGCGCTGCTGAAGTACTCGCTGGATTGGATGCCGTGGGTCCGCAGGATCCGTTACATCACTTCGGGCGCGGCTTGCAATACCTGATACGCGAGGAATTGGCTGAGGCAGAAGATTCGTTAAGGCAGGGTATCGGCTTGAATCAAAGTAATCCTGCACTCAATGGTGATATGCAAAAAGTCCTGGGTGAGATCGCTATTCTGCGCGCGGCTGCGCCATCGGCAGCATCGAAAGCGGCCGAAATTGGTGAGGGGGAGCGCAGTATTTTGCTGTCTGCCTATACCGGTAATCAAAGCCATTGACGATGCGCAGCGTGATCATCTCACTTGATATGGACTGACATGGCATCGTCGATTGCTTCGGTTACTCAACTCGTCACGCTGATCCAGGCGCAACTGGGCGGTGCGGCGTCCGTGCGGGAACGCAAAGGACGCATTGCACCCCGCAAAGTGGCCAAGGACGATTACGTGGCGCACAAGTTGAGCGGCCTGATTCAACAGCGTGTGAAGCAGATCGCACAGGATGACCCGCAGCGTGGCCGCAAGGCTTTCCGGGTATTCCTCGAGGCTGTGCTGTTGGCGCATTTCGGCGAAGCATTGGCGCACGATCCGAAGTTTTATCAGGTGCTTGATGATATCCAGTCGGCCATGGAGAATGATGCCGCCAGCGCGGTCATGATACAGAGCGCCATAGGCCATTTGCTGGCCGGAGGGTAGCGGACGGTGCAATGAAGCGCCCCCTATGTTTGATGTTTGACCAGGATGGTCCTGGTTTTTTGAATGAGATTTGACACCCTATGCAGCCAGAACCAAGTAATCTGACAGAGGCGGCCAGCCGGCTTGAACGCACCGAACAATATTTGAAATCGGATCCCGGCAATCGCAACCTGTTGGCGACGGTAATCGATCAATGTCTGGAACTGGGCCGACTGGAGACAGCCGCTGGCCATGCCGACGCGGCGTTAGCGCGGTTTCCGGAGGAT
Source organism: Janthinobacterium sp. 64 (assembly GCF_002813325.1). Lineage (NCBI taxonomy): Bacteria > Pseudomonadati > Pseudomonadota > Betaproteobacteria > Burkholderiales > Oxalobacteraceae > Janthinobacterium > Janthinobacterium sp. 64. Next base: position 278,395 of record NZ_PHUG01000002.1, read on the forward strand.
GCTGTTTTCCAGTCGCTGCGCGGCAATGTGCTGATGGCGCAGCAGCGCTGGAATGACGCCGCTGTCGTGTTTGCTCCCTTGCTCGCGGTTCATGCCGACATGCGTCTGGCCTATAACCTGGCATATTGCTATTTTTGGTTGGCGCGCTATGCCGACGCAGCGCAGGCGCTTGCGCCTTTCGGCTTGGCCGCCGGCATCTGGCCAGAGGCGGTGACCTTGCTGTTGCGTGTGCTGCATCATGCTGGCAGGATGGATGAGGCGGTGGCGTTGATCGTGGCCCAGGAATCGCATTGCGGCACCGACCACCGCTTCCTGTCGGTGGCCAGCCTGGTCTACATGGACGCTGGCGATGCGGCCCAGGCTGAACGCCTGAGCCTGGCCGCTCTGGCCGATCCCATGCCGCCGCTCGAGGCACTGATGGTAGGCGGCTCGATGGCACTGGCACGGTTCGATACAGCTGCCGCGGTGGAGCGTTTCGGACAAGTCATTGCACGACATCCGCAAGAGGGGCGCAGCTGGGCCGGGCTTGGCATGAGTAGCCTGCTCGTTAACGATCTGAGCGCGGCACGTGCGCACCTGGAACAAGCGGTCAAGTTTTTACCGTCGCATATCGGCAGCTGGCATTTGCTCGGCTGGTGCCGGCTGTTCGAGCATGACCTGGCGGGTGCACAGCAGGTATTCGAACAGGCACTGGCAATGGACCGCAATTTTGGCGAAAGTCATGGGGCACTGGCTGTGGTCCAGGCGAAACTGGGTGAGCGGGACCAGGCTGCGAAGAGCATCGAACGGGCCGTGGGACTGGATCCCCGCGGTTTGTCTGCCCGCTATGCCCAGATGATACTGGCCGGTGATACGGTCGATCCTCTCGCATTCCGCCAGCTGGCTTTCAAATTGCTTTCTTCCCAGAAGGGTGTATTTGATGATGACCTGGGAAAAGTGGTGCAGGGTGTTGTGCAACAAAATGCAAGGAGCGGCGGTTGAGGCCTGACCTGGCGCTGCAACTGCTGGCCGACGTATTGTGGAATGCCGTGCTGATTTCCGCACCGTTGCTGGCGGTAACGCTGGCAGTCGGTTTGCTGGTCAGCGTGGTGCAAGTGGTGACACAGGTGCAGGAAGCATCGCTCACTTTCATTCCCAAAATTATCGCTGCTGTGGTCGTTCTGGTGGTGTGCGGACCGTGGATGCTGAAGCGGCTGATTGCTTTTTCAGTCACTTTGATCAGCAATATACCCACCTATTTTTAATACATCCGGATTTGCCTTATGGTTGTCGATATCGATCCGGCATGGTTCATGGCCGTCTTCTACACAGCGCTGCGGATCGGTGTCGTGCTGGTGATGACGCCCATTTTCTCCAGCCTGACCGGCATGGTGACGGTGCGCGTGCTATTTACGCTGGCGTTGAGCGTGATGTTGGTGGCTGGTCTACATGTCCAGCCGTCCAATGCGCCACTGGCGATGGGACCGGTGGTGCTGGCTGCCATGGCCGAGGTGGCCAATGGTGCGACGTTGGCGTTTGGCGTCTTCGCTGCCTTCGGCGCATTTTCTCTGGCAGGCAAGATATTGGATATCCAGAGCGGCTTCGGTATCGGTAATGTGTATGACCCCGTGGCACGTACCAGCGCCCCCTTGTTTGCGAGCATGCTCAATCTGCTTGCTGTGGCTGTGTTTTTCGGCATGGATGGCCATCATGCACTGCTGCGCGGACTGGCCTTTTCTCTACAGGCCACTGCGCCAGGAGGCGGCTTTGCCGGTTTTGCGCTCGACGCCGTGATACGCCAGTTTGGTGTGATGTTTTCTCTGGGCGTGGCACTGATCATTCCAGTCATTTTTTGCTTGCTGCTGGCAGAGACAGCACTGGCAGTGGTCTCACGTGTGTTGCCGCAAATGAATGTATTCGTGGTTGGGGTCCCTGTGAAGATTTTTACCGGTGTGGCGGTGCTGGCCCTGACCGTTGGTTCGATGGGGCCGGCCATGGGGCGCGTCTATAGTTCGATTTTTACTTATTGGGAACAGGTGCTGACTTAAATGTCCAGTCAAGACGCGGATTTATCGGAACAGGCTACCCCACACAAGCTGGATGAGGCGCGCAAGAAGGGTTCTGTTCCACGTAGCAATGACCTGAATGCCCTGGCCATGCTGGCCGCGGTGGTGGTGACGATCTATGGCAGCGGCTGGGATGCGTGGCAACGCATTGGTTTGCTGCAGAAAAAAATTTTGGCCCATGGCAATCAAGCGGACTGGAGCGTTGATGGCATGGCTGCCTGGATCGGCCAGTTACTGACAGATATGCTGAGCATCATGGGGACGTTGTTCCTGACCTTGGCCGTCGTGGCGGTTTTGATCAATCTATTTCAGACTGGTCCGATATTCAGTTTTCATCCCCTGATTCCGGATTTGAACCGGCTCAACCCGGCGACTGGCCTGAAGCGCGTATTTTCCATGCGTACCCTGTTTGAGACGGCCAAGAGCCTGATCAAGCTGGCCATTCTTGGAACGGTAGCGTACTTCTTGGTGCGGGACACCATCCCGGGCCTGATAGGGTTGCCATCGCTCGATGCCAAGGCTTACTCGCGCATGCTGATCGCCTTGATTGGAACGTTGCTGGTCAAGCTGGTACTGACGCTGTTGTTCATTGGCTTGGTCGATTTTGGATTCACCCGCTGGGAATTTGCCAAGCGCATGCGCATGAGCAAACGCGATGTCAAGGACGAGTCGAAGAATCGCGAGGGAGATCCACGTATCCGTGCACGCATCCGCGAGTTACGTAAAGAAGTATTGAAACGTAGCAAGGGACTGGCGAACGTGCCGTCGGCCGATGTACTGATTACCAACCCAACCCGGCTGGCAGTGGCCTTACGTTATCAGCATGGAAAGTCCAGCGCACCACAGGTGGTGGCTAAGGGGGCTGGCGAGATGGCGCGACGTATGCGGGAGCTGGCGGGGCGCCATAATATTCCTGTAGTGCAAAATAAAATGTTGGCGCGGATATTGTTTCGAGATGTGGGCGAAGAAGGTTTTGTGCCTGAGAAACTATATCCGCAAATCGCCAAGATCATGATTTGGGTTTATACAATGCGCGATGCAAGGCGTGCTTCTGGAAAGGTAGTTTGATGTCGGCTCTACGTCGTATTTTTAGCAGCAACGCGGACCTGGTCATGGTGTTACTGGTAGTGGGCATATTGACGGTACTATTTGTGCCAATACCGTCGGCTGTGCTTGATTTCCTGATCCTCACCAACGTCAGTTTTGCTCTGCTGATCTTGTTGCTGACGTTCTATATCAGCCGGCCTGTGGAGTTTTCCACCTTCCCCTCGCTGCTGCTGATCGCCACGCTATTCCGCCTGTCGCTCAATGTCGCCGCGACGCGCTTGATCCTGTCCGATGCTGATGCGGGCCGCGTGATCGCTTCAATCGGCGCTTATGTCGTGGGCGGCAATTATGTGATCGGACTGATCGTTTTCCTGATTCTGGTAGTGGTGCAGTATGTCGTCGTGACGAATGGTGCGCAGCGCGTATCGGAAGTAGCAGCGCGCTTTACCCTTGACAGCATGCCTGGCCAGCAAATGAGTATCGATGCCGACCTGAACATGGGTTTCATCGATCAAGAGGAGGCCAAGCGGCGGCGCAAGACGCTGGAGAAGGAAACGGGGTTTTATGGGGCGATGGATGGCGCCAGTAAATTCGTCAAAGGAGACGCGATCGCTGGCATTGTCATCCTATTGATCAATATCATTGGCGGCTTGGTGATCGGTGTCATGCAGATGGGTATGCGCTGGGACCAGGCATTGCAAACCTTTACCTTATTGACAGTCGGCGACGGGATCGTGACGCAGGTGCCGGCGCTGGTAATCGCAGTTGGAACCGGCATTATTGTGACCCGCTCCGCTTCGGACGGAAATCTGAGTGCGGAAGTGCTGCGGCAGCTGACCTCCTTTCCGAAAACGTTGCTGGTGGTGGCCGCTGCCCTGTGCATTTTGATTTTTTTACCCGGCATTCCAGTACTGCCGGTGCTGTCGATTATTGCCGTGTTGCTGCTGGCCGCCGTCCTGGTGCACAAGCGTGGTCAAGGCGAAGCAGGCAAGGTTGATCTAGACAAGTCCGAGCATAAGGAGGCGGACGACCAGGATGCCTACGAGATGTTGAAAGTGGAGCCGATCGAAGTGTTGGTCGGTGCGAGTCTGTCACCGCTGGTCGATGGCGAGAAAACGGTTTTCATGGAGCGTATCGCGGCAATACGCAAGCAATATGCGCTGGAGTCGGGCATGGTGTTGCCGCGCGTGCGATTTCGCGCCGCTGCGCATTTATCGGCCAATGCGTATGAGCTGCAGGTATTCGGTGTGCCTGCCGGGCGTGGCGAGATCATGAGCGAGCGTACCTTGGCCATTCATTCGGGGGGAGAAGCGCGGCCGCTGAGGGGTATCGAAACGCGCGAGCCTACATATGGCCTGCCCGCAGTATGGATCGAGGATAGCGAGAAGGAATTTGCGCGCGTTTCCCGCTACACGCTGGTCGACGCCAGCACGGTGTTCATCACGCATTTGAGTGAGGTGCTGAAGCAGCAGTCAGCCATGTTGCTGACCCGCGCGGAAACCGAACGGCTGTTGCAACGTGTGCGGCAACAGCAGCCGGGCATGGTCGAAGAGCTGATTCCGACCGTCATGTCGGTTGGTGAGGTCCAGAAGGTTTTGCAAAATCTGCTCAGGGAGAAGGTTTCGATCCGCAATCTGGAAGGCATACTGGAAACCTTGATCGATATGGGCAAAAACAGCAAAGACCTGAGCTATCTAACCGAGCTGGTGCGTCAGAAGCTTGGATCGGCCATCTGTCAATCGCTGCTTGGTGACACCGCCGCACTCAATGTGCTGACATTGGATCCTACCATCGAGCAGAGCTTGATGCAAAGCGTGCGCGGCGCCGAATTGGGTAGCACACTGGTGGTGGAGCCCAAGTATGCGGAACAGCTGCTGACGCGTCTGGCAGCTCAGTCCGAACGCATGATGAAGGCGAACATGTTGCCGGTGTTGTTGTGCTCCCCCGATTTGCGGCGCCATGTCCGTGCCTTGTCCGAGCGGGTGATTCCGCATATGCGTGTCCTGTCGATGGCGGAGATCCCCAATACAGTGAATTTAAAGGCCTATGGTACTGTCAGTTTGTAAGAACGAGGCATGCCGTGCAAGTGCATAGGTGCGGATTGAATCGCCACGAGTTTACTGGTAATCCCCCCCACCAAATGATCGCGTTAAAAAAAGTAGAATTTTCCAAACTTAGATTTTTTGAAAGTTCTGCATGAAGACGTCCCGTTTTACCGATAGCCAGATTATCGCCTTCCTCAAGCAAGCCGAGGGCGGCTCACCAGTCCCTGAGCTGTGCCGCGAGCATGGCATCAGCAATGCCACGTTCTGCAAATGGCGCTCCAAGTTCGGCGGCATGGACGCCTCGCTGATGGCCCGCATGAAGGAACTGGAGGACGAAAACCGGCGCCTGAAGAAGATGTATGCCGAGGAGCGCTTGAAAGCCGAGATCGTCGCGGAGGCTCTGACAAAAAAATGGTAGCGCCATCTCAGCGGCGGGAGATGGCGCAATGGGCCGTGGCCCAGCGTTCAGCCACCATAGGACTGGCCTGTCAGGCATTTGGCATTAGCCAGACCTGCTATCGCTATCGCGCCAAGCTCGACGCGGAAAACGCTGTTGTGGCTGACTGGCTGGTACGCCTGACCAACAACCAGCGCAATTGGGGCTTCGGCCTGTGCTTCCTGTATTTGCGCAACGTGAAGGGTTTTAAATGGAACCACAAGCGTGTCTACCGGATCTATCGCGAGCTGGAACTGAACCTTCGAATCAAGCCACGCCATCGGCTGGTGCGGGAAAAGCCGCTGCCGCTGGCCGTACCTGCACAGATTAACGAGACCTGGTCGATTGACTTCATGCATGACCAACTGGCCGACGGCAGAAGCATCCGATTGTTCAACGTGATCGACGACTACAATCGTGAGGGGCTCGGCATCGAGGTTGATTTCTCATTGCCATCCGAACGCGTCATCCGGTCCCTCGACAGGATCATCGAATGGCGTGGCAAACCCTAGGTCATTCGCTGCGATAACGGCCCGGAGTACATCAGCACCGTGACGCTGGCCTGGGCCGCCAAGCGCGGCATTCGCATCGACTTCATCCAGCCTGGCCAGCCGCAGCAGAATGCTTATGTCGAGCGCTATAACCGCACGGTGCGCTACGATTGGTTGGCCCATCACCTGTTTGAAACGCTCGATGAGATCCAGGATTTTGCAACCCGCTGGCTGTGGACTTACAATCACGACCGGCCCAACATGGCACTTGGCGGCATCACACCAAAACAGAAACTTGCCTTGGCCGCTTAACCTCTACTTTTAGAGCGTTCTAAAAATGGGGGGGGTACCGGGGCGAACTAGCGCAACTTCCGTAGTCACGCTACCGGTTTATGCTTCTGAACGATGGCTGCAATTTCGGCATCGAGTTGTTGCTGCTCATTCCTCAATTTTAGTGCCGATTTTTGCTGTGCCTGATGCTGCGCCTTGGCGCCCACAGGATCAAATCTATCCCCAAAGTAGTTTGCCTGATTCTCTTCTGGGAAGTCCTCGAAATACTCTGACCAGTCACCCATCTCCGTTCTCCTCTAAGTTATATCGCCTGCCGGTGGGGCATGTGCGCCACCAAGGCGCATTTTTCCTCGTCTACCACACATTGTGTCCGGCCCTTACTCCATCCATGGCGCCAGCGGCCAGCAAGCGGGCGCCACCTGGGCGCGAATTCTTAAATGCGGATAAATCGTGCGCGCAGCATCACAAATCCTGGAGAATCCTTTGTTAAATTGAAGCTCTCGTGCGAATCCCGGCATATGCCACCCGAACCCCACAGTACCTCCCTCTGCGTGCCGAATTCGTCAATCGCGACCGTGCCGCGAAAACGGTCTACGGCATCACCTGGTCGAAAGTATTCCACGACTGCTAGCATGCCGCCTCGTGTCGATGTTTCGAGCGGTGGTTCGATCCTAATTTCTTTCATAATTTCCTCACTGGCCAACACAGTGCCGGCTATCTCGATGCACCAGGCCGCGTCGTGCGCGGCCGTGGGTGCTGCTGTGGGGCGATTTCCTTGATGTTATGGGTGGAAAGCTGCAGCAACGATCAGGCAGCTAATTACCCATCCTGCGAACGAGAATTCCGGTGATACAAATCCAGCGGAAGAGGCCCAAAGCACCGAATTAAATACCAACCCGATCACCCACTCAGGCGCCATGCCACGAATCATTGCTTTCCATGATTCTGCACGACGTCGGCGTATTGCTGGATCACTAGCCATACGTGCCTGATGCTCGTCCAAAGTTTTGAAAAGTGGATCGCTGCACGCAGCGGAATTTACTTTTTGGAGTACGGCCTTCGTAATCTTATAGGTCATGGACATTCCTTTGGCGCCAGCGGCCGGCCAGCATACGGGCGCCCCTGGGCGCGTTTTCCTAGACCTTCGTGGCAGGAAGACGGTCGTACTTCACTGCACCGTTTGAAAGCAGCGTGAACACAATATCGGATTGGATAAAAATGTTCGCTGTCACGCCGTTGTAAATCGAATCGCACAACCAAGCTGCCATTGCTGCATTAGCAGCATGCATCTCGATTTCAGTCGTCGGTTTTTTCGCTTTTGCGGCCGCGATCAGCTCTTCGGCGAAGAAGGGAACCGCACCTTCAGTCCAAACCCGTCCGCGCTTCCGCGCCTCGGCTTCTCTCGACTCGGCCATAATCGTCAAGCGCAACGCGTCGACTTCCGTCTCTCCTACCAACTTAGTTTGCATGGTCTCATCCATACGATAGACACTTATCAACATACTATTCCCTATTGTTCATCAAGTACTTCAAGCGCCTGTTCGCCAGCAAGCGTTGGCATCAATTCAAATTGCGACTCCCAGAGGTTCCCGCTATCGCGTACAAACAGAAAACCAGCGGTCTCCAGATCCTTCGCGGTTTTAGAGAGCTGCTTGCGCTTTACACCAGTCGCTTCGACCGCTTCGGCCAGAAGCTTGCGAGCAGGCGATCCGAGCCTCACAAGAATTACTGCCGATTCCCGTGCTTGCTCCATCGACTCATGGGCGATCAGCATCATCTGGGTATTCCTTAGTATCTATCAACTTCGACTCCACCACGTCGGGCCTTTTTGCGTGCCCCCAGTACAACAATGCCATTCGAAGCCGCGGTCCATCCTAGACACATCAAGCCGGTCGTGACCACAGCCTCAGAGGCGTCAAGTTTCCATATCGCCGTCACCAGCCCCATTACGGCGCTGATCACCAGCATTCCAACGCCTGATTGTGCAGCTACTGCACCCGCCCCGGCTTTGTACCAGGCTTCGCGCTCACGGATGAACTGGGGATCCATATCAGTCATCATTCAGCTCCAGTGTACTTTTACAATCAACCCGACGATAGCAATTGCGCTTCCCACCAACCACTTCCATTCTTTAGCGCAGAACTTTGCACAGGATCGTATCAGACGTGCTGACCAATGCGCCGGCTGATAAGGTTCACCTAAGTAGTCATAAAATGAGGTGGGCTTTTCATCTCCCCACCATTTTCGGAACCTGTTCATCCTTCTCCTATTCTGCCTTGAGTGCAGCTTGGAGCAGCTTGTGCATGTCGGATTCAGCGATGCTCAGCTTCAACCGGCGAGCTTCCGCCAACGCTGCCTTTACCATTACCAACGTGACGTTGTATTGCACTTCGGTTTCCCCGCCCGCACCAACTTCCAGCTGCACAATTCCTAAATCAAACTTCATCTATTCCTCTTTACTCATACCATTGAGTGCTTGCAAGGTTTGTTGAAACTGCTCGCCGTCAAGCCGGCCAGCAATTCGTTCCTGAACGACATGTGCGATGTTCTGACCGGCGATGTCAGCCGGAGCTTGAGTATTACGCCAGCGCTCACCAGCATCCCAACGGTTGACGTGCTTTTCACACTCGCTGCATACGCCGGAGGCGACCTCATAATCTACTCTAAGCCACCAACAGCCATTTTCGCATGCGTGATGATCCTGGCAACCGCAGCCGATGCAGTAGGCGACGCCAGGTGCAAGCTTGTAGTTCATGGCCACTTTTCCTTAGCCCCGAGCGCGATTGATCGCAGCGTTCGCAAGATCCTCCACATTGGCTTGGCTATCCTCGGACAATGCGATCATGCGACCGTCAAGCTCGTGGACGTGGAAGGTCTTACCAGTCGCCGAATCCACGACCTCCGCCTTACCATGAACCCGCAGCTGAACCTTGAGCCTCATATGGCCATTTTCGATTTCGAAACTGCCATCCGATTTGCGTCTTGCTGTGATCATTTCTTTTCCCTTTTATTAGTTGCCAAGCCAAACGCGGTTGGCGTCGGCCCAGTGACGAATCAACTTACGGCCCTGTTTGAACCAGTTCGCTGCCTCACCGTGTTTTCCGAGACATGCTGGCTGTCGGCCAGATTCGGGGTGCTGGTCGGCACCAAGTCACTGTACGCCGGTATCATTTTCTTAGCTGCCGACTTCGAGATCTTCATCCTAGTCCTTGCAACCCAGTGGCGTTAAAGGCGTTTATCGTCCCGCCAAGATTTCATAGGTAAATGTTACTGAAGCTGGGGTGTAGGTCGCGTTATTGATCTCATACTGAACTGCGTCTATTGTGAGAACACACAGCGCTCCAGCCTCATTCATCAGTACGACTTTTTGTCCGACAACTGGCGTCACAGCTCGCCCGGGCCTCAAAAACGTTCCAATGGCGGCGATATCGAAGTCGGGGCTGGTGATGAGTCCGACTGCCTTCAAACCGCCGTCGACAAGTACATAAACTGAATCGCTGCTACAACTGTCGACCACGACGTTAAATTTATATTCCCCATACCCCACGGAGTAGTGTGGGTGGTCGTTGTGCTGGAACGTTACCCGACCTCCGAGCGCCGGATTTGCATAATTCGCCGGATCGCGCATGGCATCGATCCGTTCAAGCCGTGCCCTCCGTTCAAGTACGACAGCTGGCGACAGCGCATGTTGCTTGTCCGCGGGAAGTTTCTCAATCCAACGCCAGAGATCATCGAGTTGTTCGATTCCAGTAAACTGATCAAAGTCTGGCCTTGAATTGAAGTCGAATCCCTTCGGCCGTTTGTCAGCCAGCCATGCAGGCAACCTATGGTGCGCGTTGTCTACGAAGAGAACAGAAAGCCAAGACTCGGGCATATCGGTAAGTACTTCTCGAATCCAGCGGTTCTCGATCGCTACTCCTGAGATAGGGCGGTTATCTGCGCGTTCAACGTAATTTTCGTCAACAATCATCAGTACCCGATCAGCTGCTGCTAATTCACGCATGAAGTTGCTCAAGCTGGAACCGTAATCCACGGCTGAATCGATTTGCACAGTGTAGCCGAGCAATCGTAATTGAATCGCCAGGAGCCTTACCCATGCACGGTGCGCGTCGTGCGTCCAGGCGTACGAAATAAAGACACTAGTTTTCACGTTTTTCCTTTCGATCAATCGAATGCGCTAAACAATAGCGACATTCCACCAAGAAATGCCGCAACACCACTCCAGATCGACGCGACCTTATTCAACCGGGATGCCTCCACGATCTCAGCATTCATAGCGTGCATACTAATGGGAGCAGATGGCCTTCCTGTTTGTTTATCGACACTAGGAAGAGAAGACCTAGATGCTTTGTACCAGTACAGCGATGCCGCGAATGCTGAAATTGCCGCGCAAATATTGATTGCTACGAATAATTGTTTCACCACTGATTATTCCTCGCCGGCTTCCGGCCGGACTGTCGGGCGCCACCAGGGCGCGTTTTCCGGTGGGTTATAGTCCGTGTGCTTTTACCAGCGCTTGGCCGACTTCCTGCAAGCGCTTGTTCGCCTGATCCCAGGCGCCAAAAAGCTGGTCCCAACGCTCTTGCGAAACCACGATACCATTTTTAGGAATAGCTGCCATCTGGTCCACAATTTCTTGCACGCTCTTTGCGAACGCCTCTCGCAGATTCCAAAGGTGGTCAACATCGACCACGCTCACCACGGCCGCGCCGTGCGCTTGCAGCGCAGCGTGCAGCGCGTCGGCGGCGACAGCATAGCCGAGGTGGAACGGCTGCCCCGAATCACCTGGTGTGATCGTCTGCACATGCGCATGCTTGGCGTTCAACTGGTCCACCAGCGCATTCACGATCTGCTCGAATTTTTCCTGGGTCAATTTCATGGCTTTTCCTCGTTGGCCAGCACGGCGCTGGCCTTCTCAATGCAAGAGGCCGCATCAAGTGCGGCCGCAAGTGCTGCTGGGCGTTTTCCGGTTTTGTTAGTGTACGCGGGTGAACATCTTCCAGTCGGGGGCCAGTCCACGAGCGATCTTAGGAACCGCTGAAACGGCAGAGACGAAAAATCCGCCGATGATGGCACTACTCAGTTTAAGACCAAGCAACGCCGGCGGCAGGGGAATGCTATCGAGCGGTGACGCAACCTTGACCAGCAGCGGGTAAGCATGTACTGCCATGAACGTCATAGCGACGGCGACCATCAAGCAGTTGATGATGTGCCAGATTTCCGGCGTGTGGAAGCGTTTCGTCTTCATTTCTTTTCCTTGAATTTAAGACCTACCCAGGAGCCGCGAGAATATCGACTGTTTGGTCTTGCTCCGAACCTCAAACTGCTCCTCGTCAGTGCGTATGTGATGATCCTGCATGGTTCGATACTCCATCGGCCAGGTATTAGCCATTACTCTATCAAATCGGGGATCAGCGCCGCAGTACTGCACCAATAACGAAAAAAGACTTGGCGTAATCGCGATTGCAGCTTTTGCAGGGGCACTAAAAACCAAAGTATCGTGGACCGCCGCCAATCCTTCGAACAGCGCTCGAATACCCTGCTCGGATACCGGAGTCAGCGCAAGTGGCGATTCATTACAGTGACCATTGATTTCCACCAAGTTCGTCATGGATATATTCCTTCAATTCGGGATCGGATCGTTCGGCAACCACATCAGCGCACCATCACGCTGATCGCCAGCAATGGTAGTCCAGCTTTTGCCTTCCTCATCGACTGCGATGCAGCCTGGTTGCCAATGCTCAGGGTTGCGAAGCTGATTCACCCAGCTTTGAACTTCGCCATCCAGCAACACAACGACGCCACCACGGCCGATATAGCCCCACTGTTCACGCCAGCGCCGCGCTGCGGCCATGTTGTCGATCATCGTTGTCACAGATCTTTTCCTCGGTAAGCGCAGGTTATCGGTCCAGAGCCGTGATCGACTGGTCGAATTTGCCAATCAATACCATTATCGTTACGGCAATTGTGCCGACGAACATTCCGACAACGGCGATCCCAGCAACTAAGTTCGTCGGTGGCACATTCATCGATTCGATAAGCCAGCGGTTAAACCAAATCACCGCCGCAGTGCCAACCATCCCGAAGGTGAATAGGGCGGCAGCGTATTTCAACCGACTGACAAAAGAAACGCTAGTGTTGTTTAGGTTAGCCATCGTATTCTTCCTCAATCGGCATCCGGCCGGATCGGGGCGCCGAGCCGACGCCAAGTTTTTTCCTTAGTTATTGCGTGGACCACGAGGTACCGTGCTCGCCGCAATTTCTTTCGAGTCCTGCCATCGCTTCATCGGCCGTGTGTCGCTTGGCCTTATAATCGTTGATGACGACTTGGACGTAAGCTCGGCAGTTCTTTGGCAGCCCAGTGTTGCCGTACTCCGGCTTTGCGTTCGGATCGCAGGCCGTGATCAACACCAGCACAGAGGGCACAAGGCCATAGAGATAATAAGCACGCATCCGTTTCCTATTTTGGCTCTTTTATCTTACGGATAGCTTCCTCAACGGCAGCGGTTCCAACCCGTGCCGCTTTCTCGGCGATATCTGGAAAAACCCTTATCTGCAATCTCGCGCTACGGCGTTTTTCAGGTGCAATCGGTGGACGACCGGGCTTTTTTGGAACAAATTCCATAATTAATAATGTACTCCATAAATTTGGGAGAGTAGAGCAATTTTTGTACTCCATAAAATTATGGTAGCACGTCTATGAAAGCCTGCCGCAGCTTTTTGTTATCTACCTCAAGATATGGATCAACGTGGTCCAGATCGGCATGCCCCAGCAAGAGCTGAAGCGTTTCCAGTGAATGTCCCTGTCCTAGTAACCGGGATGCCATCGTGCGCCGGCCAGAATGACTGCTGCCTCCATTAATGCCCGCGTCCCGGTACAACTTAGTCACATGGGCTTGCAAGGCGTCACAGGCTGCGTAATCGACTTGCTCGCCCGCTTGGTTGATCCGGCGCTTTCGATTCATACTGTATTTGAAGCCCTTGAAGGTTAGCACCAAAGCGCTATCGGGCCGTAGGCCGCGATAACGCAGGGGGTCGTCACTCATGCGCCAACGCCGTTCTAACCGGTAGGTTAGGTAGGATTCCAACGCCTTGATGAGCGCCCGGTTCGTGGGATAGATGCAGCGCTGGCGGCATCCCTTCGTGATAGCTGCCCGAAGTGATACTTCTTGCCGAATCGCCCCGGATGGAAACAGCACATCCTGAACTTCAATTTGTGCGATTTCGCTCACCCTCATACCGCACATGATCCCTAACAACAGGACGAGAGTATCGCGTTCGGGATCGCGACTGATGGCTGCTGTGACGCGGAGTAAGTGCCGGTACTGGCCCGGACGTAAGACAGTGGCTTGTGCCATATTGATCCTCTGAATAGGTGTCGAAACGTGCTGCATTCAGAGTGAGAACCGTTGAGGCTCTTTTTCTAGTGTACCACCGCATGTTTCCTCATGTCCGAGGAAAAGCTGGGACAACTGATCGAGCACCTCTAATCGTAACTGAAAGACCTCTAGACCAACGAGGCTTAGGCGGCACGCGAGTTGCTGGCGGCCAACCAGATGGCGTGCAACATGTCGGTGCATCGTCCATTACCAGTGCGTCTGCCGCTCGTGCTGGCTCGGTACTGCACTTCCCCCGAGAGCCAGGCTACACAAGGAGGGCCATCTTATTGAAACAGAACGCGATAAAAGCGGCACAGAAGTGTCTTTATCCGTTACGATATCAATATTTAACGCGTC